>JAZDEE010000162.1:0-4001 GCA_043809065.1 Candidatus Omnitrophota bacterium
TGTTCCATGTTGCCGGATTATTGATTATATATTCACGGATTCGGGTTAATGATTTATCGTTACGAATGATGTGGTCGTAATAATTGCGTTGCCAAATCTTTCTGCCCGGTACATTTTGAAATTCATTTATTTGTTTTGTCGTTTGATATTTAAAATACGCAATAATATTGCCTATTGTAGGGGCGCGGTTTCCGCGCCCGATTATTGTATCATTGTTATCATTATTCGGGCGAGGAGACCTCGCCCCTACAATAATATTTATTATTCCATGGATATGATTGGGCATAATGATATGTTGATCCAATTCTATACCGGTAAAATGATTGATAATTTCCCGCCACGAAAAATCAGCAATTTTTCCCGTATCGTTTAAAATCATTTTATCATTTTCAACCGCGCCAAGAATCTGTTGTCTGTCTTCAATGCAAATTGTTAAGAAATACTGCCCGGGTGTTGAATAATCGTACTGTGGTATACGGTTTGTATTACGACGGGTTTTTATTTTCTGCATTTATTTTGTTTTTTCTATAACGATTCTGTAGAATAAGTCCATTTTATGTAAAAAACCAAAAACGGGTTAATGACATTTTTATATTCTGTTTTTGTATTTGTATCGGGAGGGTCACAGAGGCTGTGTCATAATTGTTTTTTATTGTCATTCTCCGCGAAGGCGGAGAATCCAGGATTTTTCTCCGTCGGAAGAATTTCTAAAGATGCCTGGATTGTCCGGTCAAGCCGGACAATGACAGAAAAAAAACAATTATGACACAGCCTCACAAACCCTCCCCTGCAGATTACGGATATCTTTGCAATTTTTCATCAGATGTTATATAATATTATTGTGTAATGGAAATTATAGTAAGTGGTAGTGGGCTATTGTTCGCGGAAGACAAAGTGAAGCGAGTGATGGGAGAAGTAATGCCCAAGTTAAACATGCTTAAAGAGAAGATAAAGAAACGGATTAGAAAGGAGATTCGGGGAAAACTGAGTAAACAAGATGATACGCAGCGATTACAAAAAAGTAATTTAATCAAAGAAAAGCTGTTTAAACTTGCCGAGTTTAAACAAGCAAAATGCGTCATGTTTTATATCGCCAAAGATAAAGAAGTGGAAACCCAATTCATGATTGACGGGGCTAAAAAACTCGGCAAAAAGATTGCGGTACCAGCGGTATTAACGGAAGAGAAGCGGATGACAGCGGCTTTAGTAGGAGACTTGGGAAAAGAATTGTGTCTAGGCCCTTATGGGGTATTACAGCCTAAACCAGGCAGCATACGGGAAATTCCCCATGAAAAAATAGACTTAGTGATAGTTCCAGGCATTGCTTTTGATAAGCAAGGTATACGCGTAGGAAGAGGGGCGGGTTATTACGATAGATTTTTAGCCGGACTTCCCTGCGCAGTCCCGCGTATTGGGCTGGCATTTAGTTTCCAAGTCTTAGATAGCCTTCCCGCGTTATCCCACGATATCCCTGTTACCCAGGTAATTTCTGCGTAATCCTATTTAGGGAGGTTTCGATGGTAAATTCTACGCATATTTTAATTATTTGTTTGCTTACTGCGTTGGTATTTTCGGCGCTGGGTTATTTAATCAGAAAGTATGCTGCCGAAGGAAAAGTCAAAAAGGCCGAGGCCAAAGCCAACGAGATTCTGCAGGCTGCCGCTAAAGAAGCGGAAAATCTGCGCCGGGAAGCCGGACTGGAAGCCAAAGACCTGCTTTTTAAAACCAAGGCCGAGTTCGAGAAAGAGACAAGGGAAACCAGATACCAGCTGGCAGCGGCGGAAAAAAGGCTGATGCAAAAAGAGGAAAACCTGGACCGCAAAGTTGATGTGCTGGACAGGAAAGAAAAGATTATTCAGGGCCGGGAAAGGAATATTATTGTACGCGAAAAACAACTGGAAACCAGAGATATGGAGTTGAAGAATCTCATTGAAGAAGAAAAAACAAGACTGCAGAAGGTTTCCGGACTGACCGCGGAAGCGGCTAAAAAGGTTCTTTTAGAAAGAATGGAAAACGAGACCCGGATTGAAGCGGCCTCTATGATTAAACGCCTGGAGGAAGAGGCGAAAGAAACCGCGGATAAAAAGTCCCGGGAGATTATCAGTCTGGCTATTCAAAGATGCGCCGCGGACCATACTGTGGAGTCTACAGTCAGCGTTGTCAGTCTCCCCAATGATGAAATGAAAGGAAGAATTATTGGCCGGGAAGGCCGTAATATCCGCGCTTTGGAGATTGCCACGGGAGTAGATGTGGTTGTGGACGATACTCCGGAAGCGGTTACGCTTTCCGGGTTCGATCTGGTGCGCAGAGAAATTGCCCGTATATCTTTGGAAAGGTTGATTTCCGACGGGCGCATTCATCCGGCCAGGATAGAAGAAGTTGTGGCTAAAGTCAAACAGGAGATGGAGGTCACCATCAGAGAAGAAGGCAAACGCGCTGCCTTTGACTGCGGGGTGCACCGGGTGCATCCGGAAGAGATTAAACTTTTAGGACGGCTGCGTTATCGAACCAGCTTTGGCCAAAATGTCCTGCAGCATTCCAAAGAAGTTGCCTATATTTTGGGAGTAATGGCTTCGGAATTAGGCCTGGATTTTAGCCTGGCCCGCAAAGTGGGGCTTTTACATGATATCGGCAAGGCCGTGGATCATGAAGTCGAAGGCACCCACGCGCAGATTGGAGCGGATTTAGCCAAAAAATACGGAGAGAACGAGATTGTCGTCAATGCTATAGCGGCGCATCATCAGGATATCGCGCCGATATCTCTTATGGCGGTATTAGTCCAGGCCGCCGACGCGGTGAGCGCCACCCGTCCGGGGGCGCGGAGGGAGAGTCTGGAACTATACGTGAAACGGCTGGAAAAATTGGAGTCGGTCGCGGATTCTTTCAAGGGAGTGGAAAAGGCCTATGCTATTCAGGCCGGACGGGAAGTGCGGGTTATTGTTCAGCCGAATAAGATCAGCGACGCGGAAGCCATTGTGTTAGCCGCGGATCTCCGAAAGAAAATCGAGGAAGGTTTAGAGTATCCCGGACAGATTAAGGTTACAGTGATTCGGGAAACTCGGGTGATTGAGTACGCTAAGTGATAACGGTTAGCGGTTCGCGGTTTTCGGTTTGCGGGAAAATCTTCAAACCGCTAACCGCACACCGAGAACCGCTAACCGAATCCTACACAAAGGAATCATGAAAATTCTATTTATTGGCGATATCGTAGGCAAGCCGGGGAGAGAAGCCGTCCGTTTACTTTTACCCAACGTACGCAAGGAATACGGGATAGACCTGGCTATAGCCAATGCTGAAAATGCTGCCGGCGGTTCAGGTGTTACCCCCCAGATTGCGCAGGACTTGTTTGGTTATGGTTTAGATATGCTGACCAGCGGCGACCATATCTGGAAACGAAAAGAGATTATGGAAACCCTGAATAGTGAAGAAAGGCTTTTACGTCCGCTTAATTATCCTCTGGCCGCTCCGGGAAAAGGATCCTCTATTATCCGGACTAAAAAAGGGGTGCCGGTAGGTATTATGAATTTAGAAGGCCGGGTATTTATGTCTTCTATAGAATGTCCGTTTCGCTGCGCGCGGGAAGCGGTGGAGCAGATGGAAGAAAAGGCCCGGGTAATTATAGTGGATATTCATGCCGAGGCTACCAGCGAAAAGGTCGCCCTGGGATGGTTTTTGGACGGCAAGGTCAGCGCGGTACTGGGCACGCATACGCATGTGCAGACAGCCGATGAGAAAATTTTGCCTAAAGGTACCGCGTATATTACTGATGTGGGAATGACCGGGCCTTTTGATTCGGTGATCGGCCGTAAATATGAAGATGTGATTGAACGGTTTTTAACTCAGGTGCCGGTGCGCTTTGAAATGGCCGAAGACAATGTGCAGATGCACGGCGTGGTAGTGGAAATAGACGAAAAAACAGGCAAGGCCGTTGCGATTAAAAGAATACAGGAGAAAATACAGTAGGGTCGGGCCCCTGTGCCTGCCCGGAACAGATATGAGGG
>JAZDEE010000163.1:0-2594 GCA_043809065.1 Candidatus Omnitrophota bacterium
AGAGAAACATCTTCCGGCAAAACATAGTTTTTCCTTATCTTTAATATTTTATTGGTTAAAAAGGAAGAAAAATTGAAACATTATAACAAATCTGTTAGTTTGAATAATTTTCTTGTTTTAGTATATTACTTCAAGCTTCACAAGAGGAATAATAATATTGACATTAGATTCAAAAAAAGTTATAATATTTTTGTTTATATACCCCTGAAAGGCTAAAAATCAGTAACAGTTTAGCCCCCGTAAGTTATTTTCGTATTACTTATTGTCATCCCCGCGAAAGCGGGGATCCAGTGTAATGTTTTGTATCACGTCAGATATGATTCTTTTAAAAAATCATACTGAATGCTCTTTCTGCCAGGTTGATTTTAAACAATTTCCATCGCTAAATGGGGAATATTTTTAAAAATTCTTGTGGCGGCTGAACTTGTACAAAAATCGCCCGTAAGGTTAAGGGCTAAAAAAAATAGTATGGCTATGAAATTAAATCTTTACACTAAAAAACCTTTTTTTAAGCTCGTCTCCATAGGCTTAATACTCTTATTTGCGGTCAACGTTTTTAATTACGATGCCGCGGAAGGCTTGTCTCCCTGGTGCGGGCTTCAAAGCGGCCCTGTGAGAAGAGATATCCAGGCCGGCCTCTGGAAAGAGTCCTTCATTTACGCGACAGACGCCAAACAAAAGCAGATACTGTCGCAAAATCACACGGATGTAGTACCATACTCCGGCGGGAAATTCCTTGTGTCAGAAGACCTAAAAAATGACAACCTTAAACTATTAAGGTCCGTTATCCGCGAGCAAACATCGGTTATCATGCGGATAATGGCTGAAAAAGAACCGGACAGGTATAAAACGATCCGGGAAGCGGTCCTTTCACGGCAAGATGTGGTCCATGCCTACAGTAACATCCTCCCCGGGGACAAAAAACCGATTTTCATGTCAGACCCACTGCTCCTGAACGACATATTGTCCCGGGCATTTGAGATACTCGTTCTGCTGCGTGGGCAAATGATCTGTCCGCGTGAGCTGACCGTCGAAGAGATATATTTTATAAACACCATAAATTCGGTAATAAGCGGCAACTGTGACACTCTTTTCACCGGCATATTCTGGGACTGGTATTGCAGGCAGATAGAAATAAGGGTTGCCTGCGCGAACGGGCAGAAATTTTATCAGGATGCTGACGCGGGACAATCTGTGACGGAATTTCCCTGTGAGTATAAAATAGCCCCGGGCAAACTGTCGGTTAACGTAAAATTCAAACTGAAAAGCCCTTTCAGCTCCCGGAAATTCATTGACGACCGGGCCCGGGAATGCGAATGTGATCTTGATCCGGCCCCAAAACCCGGCGAAAATTACGACATACGGGATGAAACTTTCTCCGTATATATCCCCAAAAATTATGACAGGAAAAACCCTCCGGGAGTTATTGTATGGATCCCGGGAGACAGCGACTACGGTTTTCCTCCGCGGGAATGGCTCAAATTAATGAAAAAATATAATCTTATATGGGTAGGCGCCAACAAGTCGGGCAACAAGTGGTCGTTGTATAAAAGGTTCGGGCTTGCCCTTGACGCCATACACAATATCAGTCAGACAGTAAAAATAAACGAAAATAACGTATATATGACAGGGTTTTCAGGCGGAGGCCGATGCTCCAGCATGATATCATCTTTACTCTCTGCCTTCCCCATGGAAGACGGCAGCGTAAAAAAGATCTTTAGCGGCGGGCTTTTTATGTGCGGGGTCAATGATCCTTTTAAAGGGCGAACCGAAATATCCGACCTGATAAAAACACAGAACAGGTTCGTGTTCCTTACAGGGGATAACGATATCAACCTTGAAGATACACAGGAGAATATGATGGAGTGGATAGATTTCATATTCAGTGACCATCCGGACCTTGAGGCCAGAGTGAAAACCGCGGAAGAATGGCTGGCCGCCGGAAAGAAGAGATTCAAGATCAAAAATGTTACATATATCCAGGTCCCGGACATGCGGCATAATGGAATATTCAAGCCGGAAAATATAGGGTATTATGAATACGCCTTGCAGAGCCTTTTAACTGTACCCGGGCGAAAACCTCTGCCCCAGGCGCCCGTACCCTACGAAGCGGATACCAGCCCGGCCCGGGACACTAAAAATAAACCCGATGATAAAGGATCCATGAAATTCGACAGGACAGACGGCAGGTTAAAAGGCGGTTATCAGGGGACGCTCGCCATAAAAATAGGGGATATAGGCAAAAACGCCCTACGGTTAAAGAGATCCGGAGAAAGCCTGATACTTTACGCGGATGACATCCTGCGGAATACAGCCGTGCTCGACATGGCGCCTTCAATAAAAAGGATGTTCAGGGAATATAATATTCTAAAAGGCGGAAAGGTGATCATTTTCGCCGGGGATAAAGACAACGCGGCCATTTTAAATAAACTGCTGTCCGGAGAAAAACAGGGGATCGAGATAATTACGATAACCCGGGAAGAACTTGGATATCCCAAAAACACGAACAAGGGTGACGCGGACCAGGCAAAAGACATTATTCGATATGCCCGGGCCAGAGGGGCTAAAGACATCCTGGCCCTTATAAAAGGCCC
>JAZDEE010000164.1:0-6735 GCA_043809065.1 Candidatus Omnitrophota bacterium
CTTCATAATCCGCGTAGCGCAGAAACTACCGTGGCAACGGCCAGCTTGCGCCCGGGTGCGGAATTTTATCCCGTCGAGTGTCTTAGCGCCCTGCCGGATAGCATCCCTAATTTCTCCCGCCGAAACCAGTTCACAACGGCAAACCATATCTCCATAAGCCGGATCCTTTTTAATCAATTTTTTGGCCCGCGGTAAAGGCTCGCCAAATAAATGCGCCGTCTTTTTCCGGTGCGGATGAAAAACAGCCTTCCGGGTTAAGGACAGCCCGTTCTTGTTTAAGATATTGCAGACTAAAAGGGCGATTGCCGGGGCAGCAGTTAACCCCGGGGACTGAATGCCGGCAACCGTAACCAAGCCCGGAACAGTTTTTTCATAACGAATGATAAAATCATCCCCGGCAACAGGCCGCAGTCCGGCAAAATAGGCGATAATATCACTTTGGCGCAGCGCGGGAATCATCCGCTGCGCGCCGGCCAATACTTTTTTCAATCCCTCATCGGAAGTAGCCAGGTCTTCCTTATCCCCGCAATCCTCTGCGCTCGGGCCAAGCATCGGATTGCCATCCGCAGTCTTAATGACTAAAATACCTTTGGATACCGGAGAAGGCAAGGGAAAAAGCAGGTGATTGGTAAGATGCTCCCGCTTCTTATCCAGGATAAACTCCTCCCCTTTACGCGGATAGATGCAGAAATCATGCACGCCTGCCAACCCGGCTACTTCGTCGGCAAACAACCCGGCAGCGTTAACCAGGTAACGCGTCCTGAAGACGCCGGTTGAGGTCTGTATCTCAAAAAAATTAGTTTGCTTGGCCTGTCCAACCGGAACAATACCGGTAACCTTGGCTTGGGTATACAGCTCCACTCCATTTCTCAGGGCATTCTCCGCCAAAGCATAGACCAAACGGTAGGGACTGATAATACCGGCAGTAGGGGCATACAGCGCGGCCACAGCCTCAGAAGAAAGATTAGGTTCATATTCAGCCAGCCAGTCCCGCCGGACAATCTTTAACCGCGGCACGCCCAATATCCGGGCATCTTCTTTAAGTTGAATCAGCCGCGGCAGGTCTGTTTCGCTGAATATAATAATCAACTCCCCTGTTTCTCTAAAATCCACTCCCAGTTCACGGGAAATCCCGCGGATAAGCCGATTACCCTGAACACACAGCTTTCCCTTTAATGAATGGGGTGGATTTTGCGTCCCGGGATGGATGATGCCGCTATTAGATTTGGAGACGCCAAAGGCAGGTTCTGTTTCTTTTTCCAGCAGGGCAATATTTAATTTATAGCGGGACAGCCGGCGGGCAATAGCCGTGCCCACCACCCCCGCGCCTATAATGATTACGTCGTATATCTTCACTTGCTTGACAATGTCCTGCGCACCGCGTCCAGCCAGCCCTGGTAAAGCGCCGCGGCGGTTATTTTGGTCATCTTCGGATTAAAGGCCCTGTCCAATTTCCAGCATTTTTGGATTTCTTCTGTATTTTTCCAGAATCCCACACTCATCCCGGCCAAATAGGCCGCCCCCAGAGAGGTAATCTCAACTATTTTCGGCCGCACCACCTCAATCCCCAGGATATCCGACTGGAATTGACAGACAAAATTGTTTGCCGCGGCGCCCCCGTCAACCTTTAAGCGGTTAATCGTTAACCCGGAATCTTTCTGCATAGCCGCAATTACATCTTTGGTTTGGTAGCACATCGCTTCCAAGGCCGCCCGCACTATATGGCTTTTTTTTGTGCCGCGGGTAAGCCCGAAAATACTACCGCGGGCCTGGGCATCCCAATAAGGCGCGCCTAACCCGGCCAAAGCAGGCACAAAATAAACCCCCGCGTTATCCTTTACCGATTGCGCTATTGATTCGGACTGAGCCGCCCGTTTTAAAAGTCCCAATCCGTCCCGTAACCACTGGATAGCCGAACCGGCCGCGAATACCGACCCCTCCAGCACATATACCGGCTGACCTGACACATCACAGCCCAAAGTAGTAATCAACCCCTGGCCTGATGAAATCCGCCGCTTGCCTGTATTGAGCAGCATAAAACATCCTGTTCCGTACGTATTTTTCATCGTCCCGGGCGCGAAGCAGGCCTGTCCGAACAACGCGGCCTGCTGGTCGCCGGCAATTCCGGAGATAGGCACTCCGGAAGGTAAATTCCCGTGTTTTGCCGTCACTCCAAAAAGGCCTGATGAGGATTGCACACAAGGCAGCATCTGTCCGGGGATGCCGAATTTTCTCAGGATTTGTTCATCCCACTTTAGCGTTCCAATATTAAATAGCATCGTCCGGGAAGCATTAGTAAAATCAGTGGCATGAACAAGGCCGTTGGTTAATTTCCAGAGTATCCAGGTATCCGTCGTGCCAAATAATAATTTCCCTGCTTTGGCCTTGGCTCGCGCGCCGCTGACATTTTTTAGAATCCACTCTATTTTGGTCGCCGAAAAATAGGCGTCAATAGGCAGGCCGGTTCTTTCTCGAAAGAACTCCTGCTCCCCTTTTCTTTTCTTTAAGGCATCACAGCGAAGAGCTGTCCGGCGGCATTGCCAGACAATGGCATTGCCAACAGGCCTGCCGGTGTCTTTATCCCAGACCACCGTAGTTTCCCGCTGATTGGTGATACCAATTGCCCGGATACTCCCCTTAGGCACCTGCTTAAGCACATCCTGAACTACCTGATACACACCTTGCCAGATTTCCTCAGGATTATGTTCCACCCATCCGGGATGAGGAAAATACTGGGTCAATTCTTGCTGCGCGCCGGCCTTTTTATTGCCGTGCCGGTCGTATATAATGGCCCGGCTGGAGGTAGTTCCCTGGTCTATAGCTAAAATATATTCCACTGTCTACCTCCTCGTATAATATGTTAAGATTAAACTCGAAGCACGCCAGCCAGAGGCTGGTCCGCCTCCGGCGGAAAATCCGAAATTCGAAACAATGTTAAAATTCTCAAAATACAAATGACCAAAACTAATGTCTAAAGAATATGATTTTGAACATTCAAGCATTGGAAAATTCGGATTTGTTTCGAATTTCGATATTCGGATTTCGAATTTTCATATCTTTACTCATAACGGGCGGACGCAAGTCCCGCCCCTACGGTTTCGGGCGGACGCATCCTTCGGACACAAGCAAGACCCGCCTCTACCTTGCCTGCACCCAGGCCAAAATATCCTGAAAGACTTTTTCTTTATCCAAATCTATGGACAAGGCATGGTACATATCCGGGTACTGGATGATGGTTTTATCCTGGACCTTCAGTCCCTGAAAAAATTTAAGACTTGTTGGCGAATCTACCAACAGGTCCTGCCCGGCAATAAGAAACAGCGTTGGTATGCGCAGCCGGCCTTTCAAATATCCTGCCTGTATCTGGGCAATAAGCGTGTTAAACAGCAGTCGTGATGTCCCCAGATGGTGTTCCCGCGTATCCCGCTCTATCTCCGTCTGATAACTTGTATCCCGCGTGCACATCTGGACATTAGAGGGGATGATGAATTGTCTGCGCGGATTGTAACATAACGACACGAATATCCTGATATATTCGCCAGGCGAAAACTTCAGCCTGCTTTTAAAGGCCGGGGCAATACAAATAAGACCGGCAAAAAGTTCCGGCGCTGAGATTGCCGTTAAAAAAGTAATCAGACCGCCCAGGCTCTCTCCCAAAAGAAAGACTTTCTTCCCGGGATGGTCTTTGCGAATCAAAGCAGAAAGCGCGCGGATATCCGCGTAATAGCGTTCAAAAGAATCAATATGTCCGCGTAACCCGGGGGTTTCTCCGAACCCTCTCAGCTCCGGCGCGTATGCGGCGATATTATTTTTCAGCAGGTATGCGGAAAACGCCTCCCATCTGGCGCTATGAGCGCCCAGACCATGCACTAACAGCATAACAGCCCCTGCCGCCGGACAATCCCAAAGGCGATACATCAGGCCGGTTTGTTTATCCTGAATCATTCTGACAATTCCTCTATATTCTGGTTACCGTACTGTATTGTCACATAAATTTCTATAATTTTAAATCCGAAATCCGAAATACGCCAGCCAGAGGCGGACCAGCCTCTGGCTGGCGTGCTTCGAATTTAACAATAATTTATGTTACAATGCAGTACTCTGGTTTCTGGTTACTTTCTCCTCTGATATGTTTTAACAATATCAATAAATATATCCGCGTAAGCTTTTAATTTGTTTTCGCCTACGCCATAGATATCCGCGAAGGTCTCCTGAGAAAGGGGCCTTTTGGCGGCGATATCCCGCAAGGTTTTATCACTGAATATAATATACGCCGGAACTCCTCTTTCCCGGGCCAGCTCCGCCCGCTTTTGGCGTAATATTTGGAATAAATCCTGATCTATCTCGGCCCATTCCTTTTCTCTTCTTTCCACGGTCTTCCGGGCAATCTCTTTTTTCTTGGCCCGCAGCAGAGGTTTAGCCAATACCGGTAACCGCTCGCCGCGTAACAGCTGCCTTCCGGTCTCTGTTATGGCCAGCGTGGAAAATTCTCCCTCCTTGAGCAAAAAATCCTGCCCGGTCAATTGCTCGATCATATAGCGGATAAATATTTCCGATTCCTCCCGCATAATGCCAAAAACCGACAGGTTCTGATGTCCCAGCCGTTCTATTTTCTCCGTAAGTCTTCCTCTTAATACATCCGCCACATGCCCCGAGCCGAATCCGTAATCTCCTCTTCTCACCCTGACTACGCAGGATAATATCTTTTGAGCGACAATCAGCGCGTTATCCACCATATCCAGTTCATTTAAACAATAATCACAGGCATCACAGGAACGTTTCTGGTAATCCTGCCCGAAATAATTGGCCAGCATCTTATGCCGGCATTGCGGCTGCGCGCAGAAATTATAAATCACTCTTATCTTTTCCATCATTACTTCCCGCGCGGAAGACTGTTCAGCGAAAAAGCTCCAGAGACGAAAGTCTCCGCCGCCGTAAAACATATAACAAAAGGCCGCTAATCCGTCCCGGCCGGCGCGGCCGGTTTCCTGTTGATAATGCTCAATGCTTTTAGGCATACCGGCGTGCGCGATAAACCGGATGTTGGAACGGTCAATCCCCATACCGAATGCTACTGTGGCTACCATTATATTTACCTCTTCCCGGGAGAATTTCTCCTGCGCTAACTGCCGCTCTTCATCAGACATCCCGGCGTGATAACTAACGTTGTCTATGTCAAATTTTTTTAAGTCCGCGGAAAGAGCGTCCACATCCCGGCGGCGCAGACAATATATAATGCCGGCTTCATTGGCATGTTTAGTTAAAATCCCCATTATTTGTCTCAAAATCTGCTGACGCGGGAATACCCGGTAGGTTAAGTTAGAACGATCTATCGGGCCGAGATGCACCCGGGGATTATTCAGCCTTAACTGCTCTACTATATCCAATTGCACTTCTTTGGTCGCTGTAGCCGTAAAGGCATGCACGCCGACAGAGTTAAATCTTTCTTTAATTGTCCCCAGATTCCGGTAGTTCTCCCGAAAATCATGTCCCCAATGGCTGATACAATGCGCTTCATCAATCACAAAAAAAGCAAGCCGGACAGTATTCAATAGATTAACAGTCCCCTCATTTTGTAAGCGCTCGGGAGATATGTATAAAAGTTTGATCTTACCCCGGAGGATTTGTTCAATCGTCTGTCTTTGCTGTGTAAAAGGCTGGCTGGAATTTAGACAAGCGGCAGCTATCCCCATATCTTTCAGGTTATCCACCTGATCTTTCATCAACGAGATTAACGGAGAAATCACTACAGCCATGCCTTCTTTCAATAAGGCCGGCAGTTGAAAACACAAGGATTTGCCTCCTCCCGTAGGCAGTACCGTTAAGCTGTCTTCATTTTCCAGCATGGATAGAATCGTCTCCTCCTGCAAAGGCAGAAACGAATTATATCCCCAAAATTGCCGTAACAGCGCGTGGATTTGTTCGTTATCCTGTTTAACCAATACACTCATTGCTTGCTCCGCAAAGGTCCACGCCCAATTTTTCAAAAAGTTCGTTAAGTTTCATCATTGGTAAACCGAGGACATTATAGAATGAACCTTCTATATTATCGAAAATAAATGTGCCCCGGCCTTCGATGGAAAAACCGCCGGCCTTGTCTCTGTGCACGGTCTTATCAACAAAGCCCGCTATTTGTTCCGGCGAAAGCCGGCGCACATGGACTTTGGATATATCCACCCCTTCGGCGGACTTACGCTTCCCGGCATCTATTACACAAAGCCCCGTATAGACTAAGATAGTTTTCCCGGAAAATGCCTCCAGCAGCGCTGCTGCCTCTTTTTTGTCTTTTGGTTTTCCGATCAGCCGCTGTCCTAATAAAACCACGGTATCCGCGCCGATTACAAAACCGTGTTTGTACCCCGCGGCGATCTTCTCGGCCTTGACCCGGGCATTATGCCGGACATTGAACTCAGCGCCCATTTTATGGTCCATTTTCTCCGTGACATTACTGATCACCACTTTGTGGGGAATACCGCATTCCTGAAGTATCCGGGAACGTCTCTTGGACGCCGAGGCTAAGATTATTTTTAATTTCATAAATTATCTCCGCAAACCCATCCCGTGGAAAAGGCCGCCTGCAGGTTATATCCGCCGGTGGCCGCGGCGATGTCAAGGACCTCGCCGGCAAAAAAAAGTCCTTTGATTAATCTTGATTCCATGGTCTTGGGGTTAATCTCCCTGGTCTCCACACCGCCCCTGGTCACCATCCCCTTTTCGATGGGAAACACCTCTTGC
>JAZDEE010000165.1:0-10364 GCA_043809065.1 Candidatus Omnitrophota bacterium
TTCCTCTGGATTTGCCGTTAAACGAACTATCGTTGAGCTTATTTGTTCCGCCCAACCATTTTTTATCAATTTTTCAGAAACATTACCCCAATTGAGCCCAGCTTCCTCAACTTGGTATTTTGTAACAGTCGCATTATTGAGCAGTTCAACCACTCTGTCCTTACGGGTTTCCTCGGAAAGAAGTTGGCGCTCCTCAAAGATTTTCTCTTCAGGAATCTCAAAGAAATTGCCGTCAGGCTCAACAATAATCCTGGTGTAATCTTTATGTTTAAGCAGATCGGCCCTGGCCTTGTCCCAACTGGAGTTTTCCCCTTTTGCCACATCAACAACCACCAATTTAGATTGTTTCCGGCCGGCCTGCGTAAAGAAATTATCTATCTCCGCCTCTTGGGACTGAGTAGTTGCCCGGACTGTTATATCTTTAAGTGTGGGCCGGATGCGTTTAGCCTCTCCCTGAGACTGCTCCTGAATAATTCTTGCCCCGTAAAGAGCCTCAAGCAGTCTTGTCTGCGGCTCGGTCAGCGCCCCGGCTAACAAAATCGTGCCTTTAAGGCCGTATTCCTCGGCCATCTTCAGCATAGATTCGGTGATTACCCGGCGGCCTCTCTTCTGGGTGTGGATGTTATCCATATCAATTTTGACCCCGTTCAACCCGCTCCGTTTAGCTTGGTTGGGCAGAACCAACGCCCAGGCAATCGCCTCATAGACATTAGAGGTAAATACCCGGTGCGCTTCACCATAAGCGGAAAGCGGGCGCACCTCTCCTTCGTGGGTAATATAATAATCCTTGCCGCTGACATCCGTATAGGCCTTGGCTAATGCTAACAGCGCCGCCCTTTTCTGATTATCTTCCTGGGAAGGTTTGCTTAAATCAATCATCTGCTCCTGGAAGAATTTTTTGAGCAGTTTATCACTTATATAAGGAACGCGCACCTCTACTTCGTTATTCGTGCCTTCCACCTTCACACTTTTCAGCCTGGCTATATAAGACTGCTCCGGATTCGCTATCTTATTCAAGAAAGTAATCACCGGGTGCTTTTCCTTCAGCCACTTGTCCATATCCTGCAGCAGGCTGACTAAGTCCTGAGAAGCCTTTTCTTCTTCCTGTTGGCTCATCAACAGGGCCGGTAAATCCTTCCAGTCCGTGTTCATCAAGACGCGCCCCTTAACGATCTGGGAAAATACTCCCGCGTTAATACCCGCTTCCGGATTGCCGGTATTGTTTCCGGCTAAAAACTTCAGGTTTTCATCGGTAACAACTATTACTTTTTTGTTTTTATAATCTTGCTGGAGGGACTGCGGATTCTGAAGATTTATTAAAGCGATGTCGTCGGCCTGGCCTAAATTGGACAGGGCGCCTTTGACCAGGCTATAAGTTTGGGAAGCAAGATATTCGCTGGATTCCCAGATAAGTAATTTATCATGCTGGGCTAAAACCAGCGGAACCATTGAGCTTTTACCTGTTCCCGGCAAGGCCATAGTTATATATACCGGGGTAATACCATTAAGATTGTCCGCGTTTATTCTGATTCTGGTTTCAATCCCAGCCTTGACCAACGCTTCCCGTTCTCCGGAAATAACGCTCTCGCTCTTAAACGCTTTTTGGATAGTTCCCTTAGCGTTTTCTACTTCCTGGGCTTTCTGCGCCTGCTGCGCCGGAGTCAGCGGATCTAATTTCCCCGCCGGCGGCGCGTGTTCCTGCCCGGGATTGCTTCTCTTTACCTCGCCTACGCTTCCCCTTTCGTTACGAATAAACTCTTCCGCCGTTCGCGCCAAAGAAACAATACTCCGGCCGAACCGTTTGTATTGCTCGACATCAAACAACATCCCTGGGAAACTGTATAATTTACCGCTGCTGGCTTTTGCCTGGGTTATTTTTGTTGTGTCTACGATAGACGGATTATTCTGCGCTTGCGTATTCTGAGTTGTTTCTTGCGGAGAAGGCATCTGGCTCAAGGCAATGTCTTCTTGATTAGCTTTTTGAATAGGTATATAAATACATTCTTTTTCCTTAGGCAATAGTTGTTTGGCCGTTAAATCGGTTGTATATCCTGATTGATGCAACATTGCCTGAACAGTACTCCTCATAGCCTCGCCATTATTCAACCCTGCCCTATTTTGGACAATTGCCTCAAGTGCTGCCTGCCACATACCTTTCCAATCCGCCGTCAATCCCTGTTCTTTTAATACCGTATCTATCGTGCGCAACTGCTGCAGAGCAAGATAATGTTCCCACCATCTACTTGCTGATGGCAATTCTTTGAAACAACCGGTGCCCCCGTAAGTTATTTCGGTAAGAAAGGCAAAGAATTCAGTCAATACCCCTTCAGCCAAAACAGGCCTGCCTGCCTTAACCATATATAAGTCTATGACGTTGTGGCCAAGTTCATGGGCCAATGTACACTTGATGTCCATTATGTCTTTTACATAGTCCGAACCTTCCTTCTTCCCCGTGGTTTTAGCTATTTTCGGACCAAAGGTTAAATTTGAGTTGGCTATCTCCCAGAGTTTCTCGTCGTATTGGACATTAGAGTTAATCTTAGCGGATAAGCCGGCAAAATCCCGGGGGGTAAGATGGAGAAGGGTTTCCTGGAGGTCTTTTAATACGTCACTACCCATTGACCTAACCGTCTGTTCCAACTTCTCTTTTACCAAAGGAGTGGCATCGTGCGCTACCAGAATCTTCATTATCGGCAGTATATTTTGCTCATCAGTATTTTCTAATTTTACGGCCAATCCATCTAACAGCGGCGCGGGCAATGTCTCCAATGATGCTAAACATGCTGCAGTATCCTGCCCATCTTTGGAGTTAATTTCCACTTCCCGCACTAACCTCAGTAACTCTTGCTGAACAGCAGAATTCTTCTCAATCTCTGTAGATAAATTTCTCAACGCATAAGGAAGCATTAAGGTTATTGAACTTTCCCGAGGTTCATCACCCGTTTCCCGGGCGGCTTGTTCGCGCAGTGACGCCACATAATTAATCCCTGCCCGCGCATCCTGCATAAATAGCTGGGTAGTCTTTTCCGAAAGCATTGCCCTTTGTTGTTCATATTGCCCAAGCGGCTGTTGGACTTCCCTTACTTCCGGCGGATTGAGCGCTGTTTCTTTTGTTCGCGCAGACGGCTGCGCCGCTTCTATCGCGGGCATATTAGGCTGCGCCACTTGCAGATTGTTTTCATTTAAATACTTTTCTTGTATGCTCTGCCTTATTTCGCTGCTCGTTACCAGAGCAGGAATCTCTTCCAAGGCAGTACGCGCCTTTACGTTTTCCATAGAGGCAAGATAGTACAACTGATAAGCGATATTTGCTAATTTATTATCCTCTTTTACCTGCTGGCTAAGTTCGCTGAGCGCCGCGATTGCTTTGTCGTCTTGTCTGCCATAGTACTGCAAGTCCTGAAGCGCCTGATAGACCTCGGTTTTATCCTGTGAATTGAGCGCTATTTCTTCAAGTTTTCGGTACTCATCCGGGATATCTGTTGTTTGCGCCGGTGTCCCCGTCAATACCGGCGGAACTTCTTGTTCCTGCTTAGAACTGTTTCTTCTAAACCAATCCCAACTTCCTCTTTCATTATGAATAAGGTCTTTGGCATTGCGCGCCAAAGAAGCTATGCTTTGTTCTAACCGCTGAGTAAAGCTTTGTTTTATTCGCGGCGATTGCGCCTGGGCAACGCCAGGCTCGGCAACTTTGGGCGTCTCGGCGACCGGAGCCTGCTGCATTCGGGCCTGATATACCCCATCCAAGGTCTGAGCAAGTTGGTTATCCTTGATCAGCTGTCCGGCCTCCTGGACAAAGCTGTTCACGTCCTTGATGTCTTTACCTAAAAGATACCCGCTCATCTTAAAGAAATCGCCGGCCAAAGGTTTTTCGCTGTAGGTAACGCCGTCTAATTTCGTAAGCAGACTATGGCGGGTAATGCTATCAAAAACTTCAGTCAATCCATAAGTACGCGCGGAAAGCATAATTTTGTCCGCGGCCTGCGTTCCCTTCTCTTTTGCTTTATCTATACCTTGTTGATATGACTGCATTGTTTCCGTTGTTCGCATATACTGCGCCGTGTTCATCCCTAAATAACTATACAGATTAGGATGAATCTTCAAATCGCCCTGTTTATTGGTGGTATAGATGAAGTTGACCGCCGGGTCTACGGTTACTTCCCAGCCGGTGAGTTTTTCCTGTTTACCGGTTTCACTATTTATTGTTTCTATCTTAGGCTCAATGGAAAACCCGCCTTTAATGCTCCGCGGCTCGGCAATAATTACTTCTAACGGGACGTCTTTATTGTACCCCTGCCCGCTCAGCGCTTTTTGTGCCTTCTGTTCGGCAATGCTGTGGATATATTGTTCAGCAACATTCTTATACACCGGCGCCATTGCTGTTTGCAGTTCCTTAAAAGGCACAGCGCCGGTTAAAGCCGTGACATCTTTTTCCACCTGCGCGTATTTTGTCCATTCATCCGTCCTGCCCCGAGCCTGCGCCGTTTGTTTCAGCCTGCTGAGATAATCCAGCGCCTGCTCTTTACTATAGGCGCGCTGACTGAAACGCACCTCCTGCACTTTCCCAAACAGCGCCTTTGCTCCCGTATCGGTTAAAATATCCTGGTTAACTTTTTTGTTCCCGGAGAATAAACCAAGGAGACCTTCTTTTTTAGTCTGGGAAATCTCTGGCGAGGCCAAGAAGAATTTTTCTCTGCCTTTTTCCACGGATTGTTTAACGAATTCGATGCCTTTATTATTAAATCCCAACTCGTTCTTAAGAAACTCCTCGCTCTGGTTCCAATTTGCCCCGCGGAATAAATCTGCCTTCATCCGGGCCGCTTCCTGAATTTCCGTGGAGAAAAACTGCGGTGTTTTCAGCGCCATATCCAGGAAATTAGCGGCGGCCTTTTCCGGCGTAAGCCCTTGGGAAAAGTTCTGCAATTCTCCTATCTGCCGGTCTATTTCTGGAATAACATCCTGCGGATTCTTCGCATTCTGAATGCCTAATTCTTTCAAGTTATCCGCGGACTGAGCAGCATTTGTCTTGAGCTGATTAAGCTGGGCGATATTATTCTTTACTGCCTGCTGTACCTGAACAAAAGCAGAATTGTCTTTTGCTGCCATATCCGCATTGCCATAACCGCCAGAAGTCCCTGCCGCCGCTGCTTTTTCCTGCCCTTCCACTGCTATTCCGGCATTATTCAATGTCTGCAGGTTATTGGCATATACAATAGGTGAACCTTTCTCTGTTACAGGATGCGCCAGGGCAATGTTGATCTCCGCTTTTCCCTTAAGCGTGAGCGCCTGCTGGCCAATGTCCCAAAGCCCGTGGTTAGCCATTGCCTGAAGATAGCCGGTAAACTCCGCCTGATTCGCCGCTTCCATATTCCCTGTAGCGGGATTGAAAAACGCCGGCGTTTGGGAGTTGACGGCGCCCTGCATCGCCGTGTAAAGATTCTGCCCGGACTTCGCCCAGCTATCCAGATACTGAACGGGAACAGACTTGCCTGTATATACCGAAACATTGTTGGGCGAGAAATTGGGCAGCGGGTCATACGCTTCCTCGAAAATTTCCATCACTCCCTGATAGGTAGATAAAGCCTTGTAGTAGTCTTGCGCAGTACCGTAATCTGAACGGCGGGGGGTATAGCCCAATTTATTCGCGACAAACCGGACCGGGATATGGGTGATCTGCTCGCGGCCGAATTCTTCTACGGCAAACCTTTGGATGCCGGCGGCCTTTTCTCCCAGCCAGGTCAAGGCCTTAACATTGGTCTTGGCCATTATCCTCTCCACCGGAATAAACTGGTCGTCACGAGCAATCTGGAACCAGCTCTGGAAACTGCCTAATCCGGGAATACTGGACATTCCCCGGTGCAGCAGCGGGCCGGCAAAATGCATCAGCGGCCCAAAATATACCGAGCTTTTCACGCCTTCCCAGGAAGCAATGGACATTTCATTAAGCATATAGCCAAAGTCCGATACGTTCTCGAGGTCATGAATCTGCGTTAAGATACTCGTCCTTTGCAGGCCTTTGGCCGTTTCCAAAAGCCGGCCGAGTTCCTCGATGCGAATGTCTTTCTGCACCTCCCGTAAAGAACCGCGGGTAGGGTCAACCCCTAACATCACGGCTTTACGCACAATGCCGCCGCCTTCTATCCCCGCTTCATCCAGCAGGGAAGAAGTAATAATCTCTTTAATATTCCTTAATTTATGGGCGTAGGCGCCGTCTCTGACTTTATTGATGCTATCCAAAATAGCCTGATTATCCTTAAAGTTTTTCTTGTCCTCAACAAAGTTATCTACGTCCTGATCAGTAAGATTCCAGGCCTTCTGGACCTGGCGGTAGACACTCGTCGGCAGTTTCTGCACATCAAACATCCCCGGGAAGTCAATTACATCGTTGAACAGTTTAGTAGCCAGATAGGCGCTCTTTCCTAAAATACCGGTAGGAGTTCCGCTGTCCAAAGAAGCAGCGTATTCCCAGGCCAGCCCCTGAATGTAGGTAATCGCCGGCATCGAAACCGCTAAGCTGGGCGCTAAGTGCCCAAACTGGGCGCCCATATCCCTGGCGATCTCCCAGGGAGCGGCCAGGCGGTTTTCACCTTTGGCCGTAGTCCATTGCTGTTGTAAATAAGCCGGGTCTTTTACTGACGGCCAAAGCAGTTTGTAACTTAACGCGGCAATACTGCCGGCCCGCCAGATGTCTTTGGCGGCTGCTTTATGCTCACCAAACAGGTCAAAGAAATCCCGGTCGGTAACAAACTCATACAAGGAAGGCCCAGCCACCCACATCGCCGTGCCTGCCCAGCCGAGACGGTTTGACAAAAGCTTCCGGCCGGAATCTATGACTTCTTGGGCCATGTCACTGTTAATCTGCTTTTGGGTACGCTTTGGTTCCTGCCCATGCTCGCGGTATTGCAGACGCCGGGCCACACTCACTGCCGCCACTATATTATTTAAGTTATGCAGGCTCTGGGCGTTAATATCGCTGATCATCCCCCGCCCTCCGGCAATATCCCTTCCCAGTACTTTCCCCTGATTTAACATATCTATCGCTGTATCACCCAAGCCCCAGACAATCGCCGGCTCAAGCGCCCTGGCCCAGCCGGAAAGAGCGGATAAGGAAAGTTTGAATTCAGGAATCTTTCCTCCCGCGATAGACTTGAACAGGCTATTTTTGGCGCTGGTATTTATCTCACGTAAGGCCTCGGGAGAATATTTGCTGTTTAACTGCGTTGGATATTTTACCACGGCCAAGGCGGCGGTAGTCAACACATAACCGCCGACAAAGTCCTGGGCAAAACGGCTTAAAGAATAATTCTTTTCTCCGCCTAAGATCAGATGATTTAATGCCGCCGGAACCGACGCCGCTAAAGCGCCGCTTCCGCCTATCGCCAGAGAATATTTATTAATTACATCGAATTTGCCGCCCAACTTATTCAGCAGGGTATTTGCTGAGACAAAGGTCAGCCCGCCGCCTAAAGTCTGCGCCCAAAAATCCACACTGGCCGGCGATATGCCATAAGCTAACGCCCGGGCCGCGCCCAGGCCGGAACCTACGCCGGCCCTGGCTAGCAGTTTACCGGTATCCGAAAGATGATCATACCGCTCTAAAAGGGCAACTTTCCCACTCAACGCCCCGAAGGCGCTCTGGGCAAAGGTAATTGCCCCCGCCTTCCGGCCCATCTGGGTGTAGTTCTCCGCTATGTCCAGCACATCGGGAAGCTGACCATAAACCGCTAAATATTTGATTGTCTGATAACCGGCCCAGGCACTTCCGCCAATGTGGTAATTTCTGGCGGCAGAGATTAAACCGTGCAATAATTTGCCGGCCAATCCTCGTCGGGAATAGCCAACCCCACACCGCAGAGATTAGTGACTACACTAAAGGTGCCCACAATGGCCAGTTCCGCGGCATCTCTGAATAATCTATCCGCGCTGTTATTGTTGTATAATACCTCCGAGGCTAATCTATTCACCGCCAAATCTTCCGGCTGGCTGCGCCAGAGATTCATCAGATGCCCTTCCAAAGAACTGCCGTCAATATAATAGACCTTGCCGTTGACACATACTGTCCAGTTGTTGCGGTTGATGCCGCTATCCGGCGAACCAAGAAAAGCCAATGGGCGAATCTTCTGAGCCATATTGCCCATGGCATCAACCATCTGCTGGTGATCCATAAAGGAACCAATTACTATCTCTCCATCGGCGTTTAATTCCAATGCCTCCACGTCATTGTAGCCTAAATTCAGATCATACCATTTCCCGCCCCGTTCAGCCAATAGGCTATCGGCATCCACTAAAAACCGCACCTTTGGCTGGCCATGGACATACTTAATGTTGCGTTCATCTTTCAGATAGCTCTCCAACGCCTGGGTATCTACCTGCTTGATTCTGCCGTTATCGGTATACCCATTCTTAAGTTCTTTGACCGCTTTCAGCGCGGTTTCCAGGGGGATGTATTTTTCCACAAAAGGCTGGCGCGCTTCATTCGACGGCAGGGGGAAATCCATCTTGGTATCCCCGGCCTCAACGTTTTCCCCGGCGAAGTTATCCCGGGCAGCGGCATAACCTGTCCATCCCTCCCGCTGGGGATTGTTGGCATTATCTTGTAATGTATCCTCCCAGGAACCGTTTCCGGTTCCCGCGGCTGCCTTTTTTAACACATACTCTTTCCCCTGGGCATCTTTGCCAATCACATTATTTTGGGGGTCATCCAACCAACGGTTAAGCAGCCCGCCGGTAGATTCGACCCTGGCTGAATCTACCACTAAATAATAAACATCTTCTCCATCTTGGTTCTTCCCGGCATAAGGCTTGAGATTGTCCTTGGCCCCGGAAAATCTGCCCGGCATTTTGGCCACGGCATCCGCCTTAAATTCCAGCACAAAGACATCCGCCTTATTGGGCTGAATGCTTTCCAGCACGTTTTCAAAAGCGGAATCCTTATTTTTCCCGCCAAAATCAATGCCGTAAGTCTTTCCGTTATCCGCGATAAACCTGACCTTCCGGGAAACCCCGTCTTTCCCCCGGGCGGTCTCCGATGAAGAAGGCTGGTTAGTTAATAAATCCAGCGGCGCCTGGATATACACATAAGTTTCTTTTTCTTTGGTCTTGGGGTCGGTGATTTCTTTTCTGGGGGCAGCGGCTAACGCCTGGTAAGTATTCTTATCTTTGGGGGTCCACTCGCCCTGCATAGCATCAAGTGACGCTAACGGCACCCACCCGCCCATATTCGAGTTGCTGCCGGTATAATCTTTATACATCTGTTCCAGGGCGCCGGCCACATCCGAACGGGCAGCGCCGCGGGCATTTTTGCCTAAATGTTCATCATTATACAGTCCTCCGCGGACAAACCGGGAAACAAACCCGCCTTTGCCGTCGGGAAGCAGTACCTCCACATTATTGCTTTTGGTCGGCTTATCCGAGAGCCTTCCATCTTCTATCTCTAAGGCGTAATATCTTTCTTTTTTGCCGTCACCATTTTTATCTAACCAGACTTCCTGCCGGGCCAGGGCGAATTCCCCGCCGGCATTGCGGGTAGATTCGGTAAGATGGGCGCGCTGATTATCCACTCCGTATGCACCATCGGCCGGGATGAACACCTGCTGGGTAGTTACATCCTGCCAGTCTTGCCACAACGGAGACGACAACGCGCTGGGGCGCACGGTTCGGCGGGCAAAACCTCCGTCCTCCCAAATTAAGGCCTGAGTCTTGTTGCCCGAAAGTTTATCCCAAATCCTGCCCACCAGCCCCGGTTCATAGTCCTTGCCCCGGATATCCACATCCAGCACAAAGGTCTGCCGGCCCCGGGCATCAAAGGCAAACAGCCATTTGGCGTCCTTGCCGGATTTGCCCTGGAAGTCCTGGGCATGGACAAAACCCAGTTCACTAATTACCTGCTTATTGCCTTTTTTCAGTCCCTGGGCTTCCTGCGCGCTGATAATCGCGTCCGGCCGTTCCGCGGGCATCATCTGATAGTATTGCTGAATCTGGCCATTCTTATCGTATTCCGGTTTAAACACCTGGAAGAAACTGTCCTGGCCGTATTCTTTAATCAGGCCGTTGAGATTATAGGTGGTGAACTGGTCACGCACCTTAGCATCCATGATAAAGCTTTCGTTACCCTGCATACCCATAGTGTGCGTGAAAGAAATGCCCTCTTTACCGATCTCGAAAAGAAAGGCGTGTGTCCCTTGCAGAGTTACGTCTACCAATCCTTCCCGCCCCGGTGTAGGCGCGAGGTTAGTAATAATATTGGATTGGGTAATAGCCAAAACTTCCTGGACAATCTTCTCTTTGGTTAGACTAGTCTGAGCCGGCTCTTTCTTATTTTCTAAAATAACCGGCGTGTATTCGGCCTTAGAGCGCATCCCAGG
>JAZDEE010000166.1:0-2712 GCA_043809065.1 Candidatus Omnitrophota bacterium
CCAAACAGACCCTTTTCTTCTTCGCTGAGCACCTTAATCTCCACCTTATCTTTGGTGGTATTAAGCTGTTTCAGGGCTTTTTTAATTGCTTCGCTTACGGTCTTCCCTTCGACCTCAATAACATTTTTATGCATCATATTATTCCTGCAAGGTATGGAGATGCCTAATTTTATAGTAATATATTAGCATTAAAACTGTGTTTGTCAACCAATATAATACCAGGCCGGAGGGCATACGGTAGAATATAAAACAAAAGACTACGGGCATAATGGTACTCATCATACGCTGCTGTTCCATCTGCTGGGATTGCCCGACGGAAACCATGGATAATTTCTGTTGGAAAAACATCCCTGCCCCCATCAATAAAGGCAGGATATTAATCTCGTTACCCAGTATGGGTAAGGCTTTAGGCAAAATAAACAGGCGGTCTGGTAAAGACAGATCATGAATCCAGAGGAATGTTGCGCCCCTTAATTCCACTGAGCGCATCAAGGTCTGATAAAGAGCAAAGAAAATCGGGATCTGGATCAACATAGGCAGGCACCCGCCAAAAGGATTGACCTTGTTTTTCTTATATAATTCCATTACCTCTTTGTTCATTTTTTGCGGATTATCTTTATAAGTTTTTCGTAATTGTTCGATCTGCGGAGACAGGGCCTGCATCCTTTTCATGGAGCTCATGCCCTTAGAAGTTAGCGGAAAGAAAACCAGATAGATTATCACGGACAATAAAATGATGCTCACTCCCCAATTATGGGTAACCTTTTCCAGGCCATGCAAGACATAGAGGAGGGAGGTGGCAATTAATCCGGAATCAAGGATTTTCTCTAACCCTAACCCGTTATACTGCAAGTCTTTAAGCGAATTAGGGCCTGTGTATACCGTAAGTTTTTTAACTAGTTTCTCCGCAGGGGCTATTTGTAAGTTGTCTGTAAAAGCCACGCTCACCTGATCGTCATTCCTATAGCCCAACACCGCATTAACCGGAAAATCAGGTTTAACCATTATGGCAAAATGCTTGGTGCGGAAAGCGACCCAATCAACGTTGCCGGAATATAAAGTCTGGCTCGACTTGATTTTCGCCGGGGGAAATCTAACAACTTTATCTGCGGCGTGAATAATAATCTGCTCAAAACGAGCATCCATATTGTTGGGGATAAGCCGGGTGGAGAAAGCCAGGATTTCATACTGCTCCAGCCAGTTTTGACCGGTATTATTGTCCAGGCTAATCTCTATCTCGCTGAAATATTTATCTTTAACGCGAGAGAGCGTTTTCCGGATAGTCCGGCCTCCGGAAGAAAAGGTATAATCAAACCCGTTCTGCCGCATCAGCGTCGATCCGCCTTCTAAGGCCTTAGTGAAAAAAGCAGAGCCGGCGATAGCCAACATTCCTTGGCCAGGACGGTCAACAACCAACAACGTCACCGGTTGTTTACTTATGTCGTCAATAAACTTATTCAGAACGGCCTTGACAATAGAGCCACTAGGCGGAGCTATGTTGTAATCAATTTCCGCAGAAGCTAAAATCTCGGGGGTAAAAGATACGGGTGCCACAATGGCCTTCTGCGCTACAGGGGAGGAAGGGGGTACGATATTAACAGTAGCGGGGGCGGCAGCGGCAACGGGTTGGGCCACTGGCACAGGCTGTTCTGGAGCTGGAAAATACCGCTCCGAAATCTTAGAATATACAGCAACAATTAATATTGATACACCGATCGCCAAAATTAAACGTTTTTCCATAAAGTATTTCCTATCAATAAGTTGCGATTAAGGAGCGTCGTATCCACCAGGAGACCAGGGATGACACCTGCCTAATCTTTTGAGGGTTAAAATTGTGCCTTTGGCCAAGCCATGCTTTTGCAAAGCCAGTATACAATAATCGGAGCAGCAGGGGACAAAACGACAGCTGGGAACGAAAAACCAGCGCAAGCACCTCTGATAAACCCCCACTACAAAAATTAATAATGTTTTCATTAGGGTTTTACTGCCTTCTCCGATAAATCGGCCAGGTCCTGCTGCAGTTGTGAAACGCTGGCGCGATTCGAACATAATATCAGCGCTATCTGGTAATTTTTCAAGTCAAACTTTTCTTCTTGGCGCGCGTAAGCAGCTTTCAAAATACGCTTTAAGCGATTACGCTGTGGCTTGTTGTGAAAAATCTTCTTGGCAACGCAAAAAAGAATTCTATGCCCGCCTATACCTTGCTTAAGGTATAACCTGAGGAATTTTCCCTGGAAGCAACGTCCGCTTGTAAATATATCGTCGGAATCGACGGTTTTTTTAGCGCTGGCGGACATTTCAGGCCGTTGATAAACGTTTGCGGCCTTTGCGCCTACGGCGGTTGAAAATTGCCTGTCCTGATTTGGTGCGCATCCGGCGTAAAAAGCCATGCGTGCGCGTGCGTTTCCGATTTGAAGGCGTTTTTAAGTGTAATTTCATAGTGGACAAGATTATAACATAAAAAGTTTTGTAGTCAAGCAAAACTCCATTAAAACGTGAAGTTTTTTTGGCCTCCGCAAACTCCTACTTTGTATAAAAAATAAAATTTCCCTTGCAAAAACAAAAGACTTTGTTATAATGACGCTCTGTTGTATAATATGGGGGAAGCCGCCAACGTTATTGGCAGCAATATTATTATGATTAACCCTTAAAAGCCTGTGTATAAGTTGTGCATAGCATAGTACAGTTTAACTTTCTAACCTGTGGATAACT
>JAZDEE010000167.1:0-2485 GCA_043809065.1 Candidatus Omnitrophota bacterium
CCAGCGGGATTTTGAGTTTGCCCGAAAATACAATTTGCCTATTGAGGTAGTCATTGATAATCCCGAAGAAGCCCTGGATGCGCGGACGATGCGCCAGGCTTATGTTAATGACGGAATAATGGTCCATTCCGGCCCATTTGACGGGATAGATAACCGTCAGGCTCAGGACAAGATCGTTCAGTTCTTAACGGCGAAGGGCAAAGGCGGAAAGACCGTGCATTTCCGTTTAAGAGACTGGCTGATTTCCCGTCAGCGGTATTGGGGAGCGCCTATCCCCATTATTTATTGTGAGGAATGCGGACAGGTGCCGGTAGCGGAAAACGACCTGCCTGTTCTTTTACCGGAAAAGGTGGAATTTAAACCGCAGGGAGAGTCGCCTTTAAAAAGGGCGTCTGATTTTGTCAAGACACGCTGTCCGCGATGTAAAAAAGAAGCTGTCCGCGAGACCGATACAATGGATACCTTTGTAGACTCCAGCTGGTATTATTTGCGCTATCTTTCTCCCCATGACCAGGACCGGCCTTTTGACGCCGGCATTGTCAATAAGTGGCTGCCCGTTGATCAATACATCGGCGGAGTGGAGCATGCTATCCTGCATCTTTTATATTCCCGTTTTATTACCAAGGTCTTTTACGATCAGGGGCTAATCAGTTTTGACGAGCCTTTCAAAAGATTGTTTACCCAGGGGATGATAGTAAAAGACGGGGCCAAGATGTCCAAGTCCAAGGGCAACGTAGTCAGCCCTGATGAGCTGATTGCCCGCTATGGGGCGGATACAGTCAGGCTGTATACTTTATTTATCGGCCCGCCGGAAAAAGACGCCGAGTGGAATGACTTAGGAGTAGAAGGCGCCTGGCGTTTTCTTAACCGTGTTTGGAAAGCGGTAGAACGCCCGGCAAGTGGTCCGTCGGAAAAAACGCCGCAATCGGACATGAGTAAAGCCGGCGCTGCGCTGCGCAGAAAAACTCACCTGACCATTAAGAAGGTAACCGGGGATATTGAGCAGGAATTCCATTTTAACACCGCGATTTCCGCGATTATGGAATTAGTCAATGAGATTTATAAAGCGTTTAATGAGGCTGTAAACCACGCGATTTTGCGGGAGGCGCTGGAGTCCGCGGTGATTTTACTCTCTCCTTTTGTCCCGCATATTGCCGAAGAAATGTGGCAGAAGCTGGGTAAAAACAATAGTATTTTTCAGTGTTCCTGGCCCGTGTATGATAAGCAGGCTATTGACACGGAGGAGATATTAATTGTAGTGCAGGTAAACGGGAAGGTGCGCGCCAAGATAACTGTGCCTGCTGAGATTGAAGATGAGGAGTTAAAGAAAATTGTTTTAGAGGATGCCAAGGTTTCAGTATGGATTGGCAGCCAACCGGTAAAAAATATGCTCATAGTACCTAAGAAACTGGTCAGTATTGTTCTGTAAAATGAAGAAGCGGATATTTTTTTGGGGGGTAGTGATAGCCGGCGGCTGGCTGAATGTCGCCGAGGCCGACATTATTGGTCTGAAAAATGGGAATATTATCGAAGGCGTTATCCTGCGGGAAACCGAAAAAAGTATTGAGCTGGAAGTTTTTCCCGAGTCGACCATTACATTCGGCGGAGAAGACATAGCTTTTATAAAAAAGTGGGAAGACAACAAAAATCAGACCCTGAGGGAAAAATGGCTGGCCGATCAACAGCAAAGAGAAGAAGCGGAACTGGCCCGCCAGGAATTCGAACGGGAGCAAAGAGCGAAAGGCTTAGTTAAATATGACGGGAAATGGATCCCGGAAGCGGAGAAAGAAAGGCTGGAAGCCAGCGAGTATATAGAGAATACACTGAGCAGGAAAGAAGACACGGGCGCGATTGTGGAGCGCGAAAACAGGACAGAGCTTGCCCGTTCTCTTCTGGCGCAGGAAGAATGGCGCTATAAAGAAACCGAGCATTTCATTATTTATTACCAAGAATTAGCACAGGCCAAGGTTGTTGCCGACCGGGCGGAATATTATTATGAAAAGATTTTCTATGACTTAACATACGAAGAAGCCGGCGAATGGGAAGAAAAGTGTGAAGTATTCATTATCCCCAATCAGGATAAATGGCGCAAATATGCCGGAAGCGCCGGAAAAGAATTTGCCTCTATCGGCGGCTTTGTCTCCCGCTCCGGAGAAAAGGAAATCTATCTTTGCTCTATATCTTTGCCGTATCTCTCCGTAAGTTTTCCCCACGAATTAACCCATCTTATATTTTATGAATTTGCCGAAGGCAGAAATATTCCCTTATGGCTTAATGAAGGCCTGGCCATATATGAAAGCGGCATTGTGGGATATGATGATAAGATGTTGCAGCAAAGAGTGGTGGCAGTGAGTTATATTCCCATCAAAGAAATGCTGAATATGCGGGATTATCCCGCGAATCGGGAAGAGATGGAACTTTTTTACGCGCAGTCGCAAAAGGCGGTAGGATTGCTGCTCACCCAGTATGGACGGAAGAAATTCGC
>JAZDEE010000168.1:0-2385 GCA_043809065.1 Candidatus Omnitrophota bacterium
TCAACGCTTCCGCTTTTTTTTCTTTATAGAACCTGACAAAGCTTTCGGCATTAAATTCCGAGAAGCAATCCCCGTTCAAAACAAGGAATGGATCGCTTTTAATGAGTCTCTTCGCCTTCTTTACCGCCCCACCCGTTCCCAAAGGCATGTTCTCCCGAGAGAATATAATTTCAACACCGGGGATCTTATGCCCTTCATAATAGTGTTTTATACACTGCGCCCGATAACCTATCCCTAAAATAAACCTCTTAAAGCCGGATTCGCGCAAATGACCGATCAGAATATCCAGAAAAGGATGCCCGTCAATGCAAACCATCGGCTTTGGCACATCGCCTGATATTTCTTTAAGCCGCTTACCCTCCCCGCCGCAAAGTATAAAAACATCGGTCTCTTTGATCATACGTTCTGTGGATTGTAATAAATTATCTGACTTCCCCCGTTCTCAAAATTGAATTTAACTTCCAGGAAGTCTTTTAGGCCATTGGCGATCTTTTTTCTGTCCTTAGGCTTCACGAATAAAAGCATAAAACCTCCGCCGCCCGCGCCCAGAAGCTTCCCGCCTATTGCGCCGTTTTCCAGGGCCCTTTTGTATAAGACATCTACCGCAGGATTGGATATCTTATTAGACAGGCTCTTTTTTATCAGCCATGAGTCGTGCAATAACCTTCCGAACTTCTCGATGTCTTCATTACTATTAAGAATACCTACGGCTTCGTCAACCATCCCGCGCATAATCGTCAGCTCTTTTTTATTATGTTTTGTATTTTTAATTTGGTCGGCGGCTATCTCTGAGGCATAGCGGGATAATCCGGTAAATACCAGCATCAAATGAGCCTGTAACTCTTCGACCCTCCCCTTGCGGAGCGCCATTGGTTCAACGCTGAAACTATGATCTTTGTGGAAAAGCATCCTTTTGAATCCACCATGAGCAACCGCTACCTGGTCTTGAGACCCCACGCTTTCTCTAAGCACATCTCTTTCTATCCGTATCGCTTCCTTTGCCAAATCCGATTTAGAAATAATTTTCCCGGTCAATGCGTGCATAGCATTAAGCATACCCACGGTAAACGCGGAACTTGACCCCAGGCCTGACCGCGCCGGCAAGTCGCCATCGTGATGGATTTCTAACCCTTTATCAATTCTGAAAAGTTTGAAGATAGCTTTAACGACGGGGTGACGGATTTCTTTATTGGACTTCACATTTTCTATGAACGAATAAACAATCCTGTGTTTATGCTCAAAGAACGGCGGCAGATAACGGACACTGATGTAACAGTATTTATCGATAGTGGTAGACAATGCCGCTCCGCCGTTTTCCTTATACCAGACGGGATAATCTGTCCCCCCGCCAAAAAAAGAAATTCTAAATGGAGTCTTGCTGATTATCATTATTTCTCCCACGTATCTTTATTCTTCAGCCACCAATCAGTGGTCAGCCTGATGCCGTCTTCAACGCTGTATCGCGGCCTCCACCCGGTCACTCTCTTTATCTTTGTGCAATCTAAAGCCCTGGATTTAATTGTCGTTGGCTTCTTTTCCGAGTACCTTATCCGCGAAGGAGCGTGGTTTGCGTATTTTAAGGCCCATTCGACGACATCCCTCACAGCAGTTTTTACATCTGACCCGATATTAAAAACATCAAATGTAATCTCTGTGTTATCAGCTAACATCATGATTGCCTTCGCAAAGTCATCCACATAAAGCACATCCCTCTGTACGTCAGGGCTGCCCCATACCTCAAAGGGGTCCATTTTATCGACTGCCTTTCTAATAATCGCGGGGATAAAATTAGAAACTTCAGGATCAAATTTCGCATAGGGACCGAAAATATTCGCGGATCGCACAATAATTACTTCCCGTTTAAATCTTTCATGTAAAAACAGGCAAGATTTTTCTAAAAACCTCATGGCCCACCCGTATCCAAAGTACGCTTCATGAGGATCTGTATTCAGGTCAAGTTCAAATTCTTTAATTTTACATTCAGAATCGGGATATAGAGTGGCTGAACCAATAAAGATAATCCGTTTGACGCTTTCTTTCAGGGCAGCTTCCAATATCTGCATATTCATCATTAAATTTTCTTTCATATGTTCCCACGGAAAAGATGTTGTGAAACCGGCCCCGCCCCCGCGGGCCGCAGCCAAAATAACACAATCGCAGTCATTTACCAATCTCCTGCAATCATCTAAAGATTTTAAATCTCCCTGTATATAGGTAATCCGTTTATGGGTAATGACGGGAACAGATTTATGGCATGAAGCCCTGATACGGACTGACGGATGATTATCAAGGATATATCTGATGATTCCGGTTCCTACCATACCTGTCGAACCGGCTATAGAAATTTTTTTAATGTTTTGCACACCCTTCACCCTTCCGCATCAT
>JAZDEE010000169.1:0-4839 GCA_043809065.1 Candidatus Omnitrophota bacterium
AAAAAACGCCTCTGGGAAGATTAGGAATTCCGCAGGATATAGCTAACGCGTATCTTTTCCTTGCTTCGGAAGATTCTGATTATGTAAACGGCCAGGTTCTCGGAGTTGACGGCGGTTTGGTTCTTTAATACGCGTTAAGCATTAAGAAATATATTTATGAATTTGGAGATGAAAACATGAATGATACTACTGTCGGCATAGCCGGTCTGGGAGTTTATATCCCCGATAAATGGATGACCGCGGGTGAGGTTTCAAGGGCGACCGGCGGTTACTGGACCGAAGAAGCAATTAAGGAAAAGCTTGGCTTTGACAAAAAACCCGTTCCCGGTGATGATGACGGCACCTGCAAGATGGGCGCGAGGGCGGCTCTTGCAAGTATTGAAAATAGCGGCATAAAAGCGGAAGAGATAGACCTTATTATATCGATAGGAGAGGAATGGAAAGAATATCCCCTCACAACTTCGGGCATATACATCCAGAAAGAGATTGGCGCGGATAACGCGTGGGCATTTGACATGGCGCAGCGCTGCTGTTCATGTGTTTCGGCAATGAAAATCGCGAAGGACATGATGATAGCCGATGATTCCCTTAATACGGTGCTTATCGCCGGCGGATACAGAAACGGCGATTTTGTCGATTATGCCGAGAAAGACATGTCAATGATGTTTAATCTCGGGGCGGCCGGCGGCGCGTTGATACTGAAAAAAGGCATGAAGGAGAATTTGCTTCTCGGGACACACCTTATCACAGACGGCTCGATGGCTTGGGATGCCGGCGTTAAATACGGCGGCTGCGCGGAACCGATAACTAAAGATAACTTTGATAAGGCGTATAAATCGCTGATGATATTTGATTCGGAACACATGAAAAACAGGCTCAATGAAATTTCAATGCCAAACTGGATTAAGTGCATGGATGAGGCGTTTAGAAAGAGCAGATTGAAAAGGGAAGATATGGGTTATCTCGCGGTGCTCCATTTTAAATATTCAATGCATAAGTACCTTATTGAGCTTTTGGGGCTTAAAGAAGATCAGACAACATATTTAAGGGATTACGGCCACCTGGGACAGATAGATCAGATTCTTTCATTAAAATTAGGGTTAGAGCGGGGAAAGATAAAAGACGGAACCGTAATTTCAATGATTGCCGCGGGCATCGGTTACGCGTGGGCGGCCAATGTTATTAAATGGGGAAAATAGCGGCGCTTAAGATAAAACGGATTTAATCTTGAGGTAAAATATGGATGATAACAAAAAAGAGAAAGTTTCCGAAAACACATCCTATAGGTTTGTTATTGAAATAATAATGTTTCTTACTTATGCGGCGTTTGGCGCGGCATGGGCGTCATGCGGCATCTTTCTTAAAGAAATAATGAAAGACCTTTCACTGACATTAAGCCAGGCAAGTTTCATAACTACCAGCGTAAGTTTTGCCAAAATTTTCGGGCCGGCTCTTGCCGGCTTTATTTCTTACCGGCTGGGGCTTCGCTGGTCGTTTATGCTTGCTTCGGCGTTAATCTGCCTTGGCATACTCGCGCCCGTTTCTCCGAATTTTGGGCTTCTTTTGTTGGCGCGTTTTGGAATGGGCATTGGCGGCGCGATGGTTATTGTGTATTTTTCGCCAATGATAATGCAGTGGTTTTCGGAGAAAGAAAGAGTGGTAATTAACGGAGTTAATTTTGTCGCGATAAACACGGGCATGATGGCGGGAATGTTCGCGACGGCGCCGCTCATGAAATTATTGGGCGGTTCGTGGAAAAACGCGTTGATTTTTTACGGCGTTATAAGCATGGCGCTCGCGTTAATGTGGCTTATATTCGGCAGGGAAAAAGAAGTAAAAAAACAGGATGCCGTTAAGCGCGCCGAAGAAAACAAAAGCCCGGCACAGTGCTATATGGAAGAAGTTAAAAACCATTACACATGGAAGCTGGCGTTTACATATGTGGGAGCGCTCGCGTTTTATCTTGTTTTATTTACTTATTTTCCCATGTATTATCAAACTGTAATGGGTTTTGCGAAAAACTCGCTTGCCTCCATGTCGCCGGCTATCGCGATGTGCGTTGGAATACCTTCATCTCTTATAGGCATTGAGCTTGCAAGAAGAACGGGCTTAAGAATTCCTTTTATCAGATATTCGGGCATTGTTTTAATCCCCGCGATTTTGGGCATGATATTATTTAAAAACCCGGTGATGATTGTCGCAAGCGCGGTTGTGACGGGCTTCTGCCTTTTCCTGGGGACCTCATCGTTTTTCAGTATTCCGCTGGAGCTTGAAGGCGTAACCGTTAAAAAAGTCGGTTCCATGATGAGCGTATTCTGGAGCATCTGCTATATTGCGGCTACATTTATCGTCTGGTATTTCGGAAAAATTGTTGAAGCTCACGGCTATATGCCGGCGTTTATTTTTATTACCGCAATCAGCAGCATGTATTTTATCGGAACATTTATGCTGCCTGAAACGGGACCCGGAAAAAAGAAATAATATCACAAACATATTTTATGGGAGGTAAGAATGGATTGGTTAAAGATGTATAAGGAAAAGCTGATTTCAATACCCGAGGCAGTCGGACTTTTGAAATCAAATCAAACGGTATGCGCCGCGATGGCCGCATCAGAACCGCCCGGGCTTATGAATGAGCTGGGAAAACATAAAGACAGGCTGGAAAATGTTACCGTTTTGGTATGCCTGCCGCTTAGGGAATATGATTTTGTGTTAAAGCCGGAAATGGCGGGCCATTTCTATATTGAAAATTGGTTTTACGGCGCGCCGGACAGAAAAGTTCATCCTCAGGGCAGGAGCTCTTTTATTCCAAATAACCTGCATCAGGCCGCGGTTGACAAAGTTTCGGCGCTGGAAGAGCTTGATTTTTTCTGGGGAACGGCAACTCCGCCGGATAAAAAGGGCTACATGTCGCTTTCTTTGGGATTAATTATTGAGAAAGAAATGATCAAGAAAGCAAAAAGAGTGATTCTTGAAATAAATGAAAACTTGCCCAGGACTTTTGGCGATACTCACATTCATGTTTCACAGGTTGATCATTTTGTTGAAAATACATGCCCTCTGGTTGAATTGCCGTCAGCGCCTTCAACCGAAGAAGAAAAATTGATAGGGCACCATATCGCGGACCTTATTGAAGACAGGTCAACAATACAGCTTGGCATCGGCGGCATCCCAAACGCCATTACCGCGTATTTAATGAAGAAAAAAGACCTCGGCGTTCATACAGAGATGTTTAATGACGGCTTAGTGGACTTATATCAGGCGGGGGTTATCACCGGAAAATATAAGACGCTCTGGCCCGAAAAAATGGTGGGCGGGTTCGCGCTTGGAAGCAAAAAATTATATGATTTTATAGACGAGAATCTCGCGGTTGAGCTTCAGCAGGGCAAGGTGACAAATGACCCAAGGGTTATGGCGCAAAATTATAAGATGGTAAGCGTCAACACGGCTTTGCAGGTGGATATAACCGGCCAGGTCTGTTCTGAATCGCTTGGCTCGCTTCATTTTAGCGGCACAGGCGGACAGCTTGATACGCACCGCGGCGCTCAATGGTGCCCAAACGGAAAAGCGATTATAGCTCTTCGCTCATCCGCTAAAGGATCTACCATTTCTACCATAGTAAGCCAGCTTACTCCTGGCGCGGCGGTATCGGTGCCGCGGCAGGATGTTGAATATATCGTAACGGAATATGGCGTTGCCAGATTAAAGGGCCTGAGCATAAGAGAGAGAGTTAAGAAACTTATAAGCATCGCGCATCCTGATTTTAGGGACAAGTTAAGAGAAGAAGCCGAGAAATTTTTAATTGTCCCGAAATTGCAGATACCGGTAAGCAGCTAAAATTTAAGCAGCGCATATTTTATGGGACTGTCGCCGAATCGGTAGCCGCGGGCTTTAGCCCGCGATATGCAGCGCAGGCTAAAGCCTGCGGCTACCAGATGCTGTATGTCAATAACACAAATTTTTAATTTGGCGACAGCGCATTTATATAATTAAAAAATGAAGGAGAAAAAAATGAGAGAAGTTGTTGTTTTAAGCGCGGTAAGAACGCCGGTAGGAAATTTTGAAGGTTCGTTAAAGGATTTTTCCGCTTCTGATTTAGGCGCGATAGCGGTTAAAGAAGCTATTAAAAGGGCGATGATAAAGCCTGAACAGGTTGATGAAGTTATTCTTGGCAATATTCTTCAGGCAGGGCAGGGAATGAACCCGGCGCGCCAAGCGTCTAAAAAGGCCGGTATCCCTGACAGCACGCCGTCATATACGGTTAACAAGATGTGCGGTTCGGGGTTAAAATCAATCCAGCTTGCCGCGATGGAAATTGCGTCGGGAAATTATGATATCGCGGTTGCCGGCGGCATGGAAAGCATGAGCAACGCGCCGTATCTTTTGGATAAAGCAAGAAAAGGATACAAGATGGGCCATTCGACTCTTTATGACAGTATGATTAAAGACGGCCTCTGGTGCGTATTCAGCGATGTGCATATGGGAGTTACCGCGGAAAATATCGCGGAAAAATATAAAATAACCCGCGAAGAACAAGATGCTTTTGCCGCCGAAAGCCAGAAAAAAGCAACGGAAGCAAGACAGAAAGGCAATTTTAAGGAAGAGATAACGCCTGTTGAAATACCGCAGAAAAAAGGAGATCCCGTTATTTTCAGCGAGGACGAATATATCAAGCCGGATACATCGGTTGAAAAACTTGGAAAGCTAAGGCCGGCGTTTAAAAAAGACGGCTCTGTTACCGCGGGAAACGCATCGGGAATAAATGACGGCGCGGCCGTGCTTATACTTGCTTCAAAAGAAAAAGCGCAGGAGCTGGGCCTTAAACCGGTAGCTACTCTT
>JAZDEE010000170.1:0-4153 GCA_043809065.1 Candidatus Omnitrophota bacterium
ATATTTCAAAAGCAAGCGGGGCGGTGCCTTCCGAACACACCTCCATAACCGTGGCCGCCACTAAGGTAACTAAAAGCCCTAATGCCGTCGGCCCCATATAATGATGAAAAAAGTTCTGGGGAATATAGGCGGCGGCCAGAGCGGCGAGGCCCATACCAATCAACAGCCACCATAACACCATATCGGCCAGGGAAACTGCACCGGAAAATACGCCCTTTATCCCCTGAATCGTTTGCTCTAAACTAAAATGGTATTGCCTAATCCTCATCTTAAAATCCGCCGCCGCGGAAAATCCTTCTTTGTGCGGCATACTTATATTTTTCTCTATTATACCTTTTCTTTCCAAAAGTTGAAAGAGCAAACCCGTAATAACAGCAATCACCAAAGCACCCAGCACAATATACAACGCCCGCGCCAACCCAAAGAATCCCACCAGCATTATGGTTAACGGAAAATTGGCCCAGGGCGACGCTAACAAAAAAGCAACCACCGCCGCGTTAGCAGCGCCTTTCTTATGCAGTTCAATAGAAAGAGCTAAAATCCCATGACTGCAGGCGCTCATAAAAAAACCTAAAAGAACTGAAAAAAATATCGTTTTTTTCCCGGGCCGGGATAAAAAATGCGCCACGTACTCCCGGGGGACATAATAATCAATAACCCCACCCAGCAGAAAACCTAACAGCACCGCCCACCAAATCCGCTGAACATACATCAATAACGCTTGTCTGAACGGAACAAGACCCGTAAAAAGAAAAGATAACAGAAATAAAAAAAGCAAAACCAATAAAACAATTGCCGCCTTATTTTTATACCATTTACCCAGCGGCTGAATATGACAAGCGGAAACTGTTTCCGCGTCTATCTTATTCTCGCGGACAAACTTGTTCCGGCAATGCTCACCGCAGAAATAATAAGACTGCCCGCCCCGGGTAAGCTTGAGACTGCCCTTCTCCTGCACATCCATCCCGCAAACAGGGTCCTGAGGCATTAGGGGTATCCTTTTAATATCCGGCGAAGTTTTCTATCCTGATCTTATTTTCAGCAACAGACAAGGCGTTCTTGAGGGTATCCATTAACCCGCTGACCATCACCGGAGGCCCGCAGAGGTAAAAAACCCGTTCCGGATAATCCGGGATTTCTTCTTTGAGCATCCGCGCGTCTATATATCCTGTTCGCCCTGTCCAGGCCTGGCGGTTTATATCCGCGGCAGTCAGGGTATACACAACCCGCATATTTTTGTTAATTTTGGCCAGCTCATCCAGGTCCTGGCGGAAAATGATATCCTCCTGGCGGTTATTGCCATAAAGCAGAACAATATTCACGGGTAACCCTTTATCCGCGGCAAACCGGCACATACTCCGGATAGGCGTAATCCCGATTCCTCCGGAAAGAAAGGCTATCCTGGGATATTCTCCGTTCAGGGTAAAATTTCCCGACGGCAGTTTCAACCGGGCTTTATCGCCGGGCCGCATCTTATCCAGGGCCCGCGAATAAGCGCTCTCGGTAATCCTTTTGGTAAACTCCACATATCCCTTTTCTGTAGGAGAATTGGAAAAGGAAAAAGGTTTTGTGCTTTCTTTCCCCTCAACTCGTATAGTGACAAAAAAAAACTGGCCGGCCTGAAATTCCATATCCTTACCGGCCCGGAAACGGAAACTCTTGACATTCGCGGCGCGGGGAATTACTTCTAATATCTCTGTCTCTAAAATAAGCATTGCCTTTACCCCTCAAACCCCTAAGCTAAGATACAATAATTTGACTAATATTGCAATACTTTTTCCTGTCAGGATGGTCTTTTTAGCCTGGGAAACCGGAACAGGCTGCGCTTATCCAAAATTATAATGTTTTCGCACATCTTCCTGGATATCCCAGACACAAACCAGCCCCTGGGGAAAAGTCACCAGGTCCCCCGCTCCCACCTGGACACTTTTACCATCTTTAGCAGTAACAATTACCTTCCCCTGAATAAAAAAGCAGGTCTCTTTCTCGTCGTAGGACCAATTAAACTTAGAAACCCTCTTCTCCCATACAGGCCAGCCGCGCACTCCTAATTCTTTCAATATTTCCTCGCTCGCCTTCTCCACCTTAATTTCCGCCATTCTTCCTCCATCTTAATTAGGTCCAAATTACCCTGTATCCCTCGATTTTAGAATATATTACTACTTCCTCCGTAAAACTTCAATCAATTTTTGCGCCAGAGATAGCTATTGTAACAAGAGACAGTGTCTTCCTGAAAAGAAAGTTGTCGTTTTGATAAAAATTGGTGAATATAAAAATCCTGTAGGGGCGCTGCTTGCCTGCGCCCGTAACAATATCAATTTAACAACAATTGACAACACAATTGATCAACAATGGAATAATATCCCCAATCAATATGATAACATCAAATTGGATCAATATGTCATTATGCCTAATCATATTCATGGTATTTTAATAATTGATAATCGGGCGCGGAAACCGCGCCCCTACTATAGTTCCTCCCTCCTTTTTCTCTGGTTTTGTAATCTTAAAAAATAAACAAATGAAGGCGCTGTCCGGTCTGCCTGGAAACGCAACCTCGCATTTTGACTAACAATATTCAAATCCTGCCCTGGCAGATGTTTATTGAACAATTATGGAACAACGAACTATTATAAAATCCGCCATATTTATGTAACAGGTTCTAATTAAAACAAAATTCTCCTCCTTTATATTCTATCTTTATTTTTCCACCCGCGCGTACTTCCCCCTTTAACAACTTATGGGCAATCTGGTCCTGCAATTTTCTCTGGATTATCCGTTTCAGGGGTCTCGCCCCATACACCGGGTCAAACCCTTCCTGTGCCAAATGGTCTTTGACCGCGCTGCTGACTTCCAAAGTTATCTTTTTTTCGGCTAAGCTGGCTTTAAGCGCGTCCAACTGCAGGGTAACGATATTGGCAATGTCGGCCTCTTTGAGCTTGTTAAACACGATAATCTCGTCTAAGCGGTTAAGAAATTCCGGACGGAAACAGTTTTTCAGGTCCGCGTTAATCAACCTGCTGATATCTTCCTTGCTTTTCTCTTCAGCCTGAAAATACTGACTGCCCAGATTAGAGGTCATAATGATCACCGTATTGCGAAAATTCACTGTCCGGCCCTGGCCGTCGGTCAGCCGGCCGTCATCCAATATCTGCAGTAGAATATTGAATACATCCCGGTGCGCCTTTTCTATTTCGTCGAAAAGAACAATTGAGTAAGGCCGCCTTCTGACCGCCTCAGTAAGCTGACCGCCTTCTTCATACCCTACGTATCCGGGCGGCGCGCCGACCAGGCGGCTGGTGGTATGTTTATCCATATATTCGGACATATCTATCCTTACCATGGCCTCTTCGTTATCAAATAAAAACCAGGCCAGACTTTTGGCCAGATGAGTCTTGCCGCATCCGGTGGGGCCTAAAAACATAAACGCGCCGATCGGCCTTTTGGGGTCGGACAAGCCGCTTCTGGAACGGCGCAGGGCGTTAGCAATCAGGCTGATCGCCTCATCCTGGCCGACGACTCTTTTCTGCAGCCTCTCTTCCATAGAAACTAATTTTTCGATATCCCCTTCCATCAATTTAGACAAGGGAATCCCGGTCCATCGGGCAACGACTTCAGTAATATATTCCTCATCCACCTCTTCTTTTAACATCTTCGTTGTCTTTTGGACCTCGGTTAATCGTTTACTTTCCTCTTCCAGCTTTTTCTGCAGTTCTACTAATCCTCCATATCGGATCTCGGAGATTTTAGCTAAATCTCCTAATCGTTCGGCCTTTTCTTCTTCTAATTTTAATCTGTCTATATCCGCTTTAATGGCGCGAATCCGGTCAATAACCTCTTTTTCCTTTTTCCAGTGTTCGGTCATTTCCGCGCTTTTCTTTTTAAGCACGGCCAGTTCTTCGTCCAGCCTGGTCAATTGTTCCCTGGCCGATTTGTCCTTTTCTTTCTTTAAGGCCTGGCGGGCAATCTGCTGCTGCGTAATCTTTCTGTCCACCTCGTCTATTTCCGTAGGCAGGCTGTCTATTTCGATCCGCAGGCGTGATGCCGCTTCATCAATTAAATCTATGGCCTTATCCGGCAGGAATCTATCCGTAATATACCGATCGGATAAGGTAGCTGCCGCAATCAAGGCCGCATCCTTTATCCTTACCCC
>JAZDEE010000171.1:0-2783 GCA_043809065.1 Candidatus Omnitrophota bacterium
TTTCTCCGGTAGGCAATTCCGGCCATCCTTTTTCCTGAAAATACCGGCATCTTTGGGGAAAATTGCACATCTTACAGCGATAATTACATCTGTAAGTAACCAAAAACGTCCCCAGAATCGGCCCGCATAACGGCCGTCCCAAGCGCATCGAGGCCTGGATAAGTAGATATTGCCCGGCGCGTTTGAACAACCAGGGCAAATCCCCTTTGCAAAATTTCTCTTTTAAAAAATCGAGGTAAATTTTTCTGATCATAGGCGGTTTACGGTTCGCGGTTAGCGGTTTGCGGTTTGCGGTTTTTTTCCACCGCTAACCGCACACCGCGAACCGCTAACCGGAGAATGTTAGCCAATATACTCTGATATGCCTCGCAGGGAGTCCAGCATTGGGGACAGTTTCCTTGACGAATTTCCTTACGCAGTCCCGCGCGGGCAGAAGTGTTCCACAACTTATTAATATCATAACCGCTGTCGGCAATATTGCCTATTGGCTTATTATATATACTGCAGGGATAAACCGTTCCATCCGGCGCCATAAAAAAAGAAGCGCCTAAGGCCTGACAGCCCACAGGTATCTTGCCCGTATCCAGATAAGCCCGGGCCAAGAGCTGATAACGCTGTTCTAAAAAAGCAACCGGATTAGTCATGGAACTCTTCCGTTGCCTGTTGATAAAATTCAGGCTGTCCCATAATCTCTGCCGGTCCGGCTGCCCAGCGCTATCATTATTGTAGTAATGCGCTGATTGCTGAACTATGTTGATATGGAAGTCATTATAACTCAACCCGCCTATCCGTTTATCCACGGAGGCAAATGTTTCCTGAAATTTATCCTCATTAGCCGCTTGTAAAGTCATGCCTAAGAAAACATCGAATCCCCTGCTCCTCAAACCGCGCAGCCGGCGAAAAGTTTCTACAGCCTTCTCCCACGCCCCGCCCATCCCGCGTATCCTGTCATGCTCCTCTGGCGTGCCATCCAGACTAACCGTAACCAATAGTTTGGGAGGATGATATAACGATATTATTTTCTGAACATTCCTTTCAACAAGATCCGGCTGAAAACCATTGGTAGGAAAATCCAATAAATAGAGCCGGCGGCAATGCTTAAATATCGTATCTATTATATCCATCAGGTCCTCACGTAAAAAGATCTCACCGCCGCTTAAATTGATCCAGGAAAACCCGTTGGATTGGGAGAAAAATCTGCGTATCTGTTCCAAAGATAGTTCTTTGCCGGGGGATTTGCTCCAAATATTACACATCTTGCACCTAAGCTGGCATTTATGCGTCAGGATATACGTTATCCGGTAGGGCCGTTTTAATTCGGCAAAATTGCTGACCGCTATATTTTTCGCTAAATGAAAAAATTTATTCATCGCTCTTTACCTTCGCCGGCCGAAACCTCGCGTTCTTATCGAAATAAGCAGTTTTAATCCCCCGGAACACTTCCTCCGGCGTAATACTTTTCATACACATACCCACACCCTGCGGATGCCGGCATCTGTTGATCTTGGCGTTATAATTAGTGATGCAGGGACTGCAGGATAGATTCTTATAAAAATAAATACTTTTAGCGCCCCAGGGGCCGTAAAGAAGCGGGGTGTTCGGGCCGTATAAACCGACAACCGGCACAGATAAGCAGGAAGCCAGATGCACCGGCGCGGTATCCGCGGATACCAGTAAATCACTCAACTTAATCAATGCTATGAAACGATGAAAATCTAATTTGCCGCTGGCATTAACGGCCGATGGTCTGTTCTTCATACATAACATAGTTTTTTCGGCCAGCTCTCTCTCCTCGCTTGTCCCGGTAAACACTATTTTAACAGAAAAGTTATCTATCAGTCTGTCGGCCAGGTTCGCGTAATACTCCGGCGGCCAGCGGCGCAGACTAAAGTTCCGGCTGGTTCCTGCGTGCATAAGAATCAGGCGTTGATTTTGGAACCCCCATTCCGCTATCAATCGAAGTGTTTCCTCCTGATGCTTTTTCCCTGCCGTGACTGCCTGCGCCTCTATCCGTTCCCTTTTCGCGCATCCGGCCTGCTCGGCCAGGCTGTAAAACGATTGGGTAATATGGATGCCGTTATTATAATTCACCGGATGCGTATAGAGAAATCCCCGACGCTGGCCTTTCGTTTCAAAACCTATCGTCTTTTTTTGGCCAATCAAGGCGGAAAATAGGGCGGAAAACCGGGCAAACTGTTCAAAATCAATAATCAAGTCATACCCGGCTTTTTTTAATCTGTGATAACTCTTCCAGGCAGTAACCAAAAAACCACTCAGGCTATTATTGCTGATAATATGAACAGCATCAAAAAGCCCGCTGCTTTCTGCCGGTTCTCTGTTATTAGCCAAGGTCAGGATATCTATCTCTGCGCCGGGAAATCTTTCTGTTAGGGCCCTGGCTGACGGTAAAAGCATAATGATATTGCCGACACCCCAGAATTTAATCAATAAGATTCTTTGAACACGATTTTCCTCAGCAATATGCAAGCGCCGGCGGAACATTCTCCGCGCCCAAAACACCAGATAAGCCAGAGGAATGCCTAAATAAATATCTACCCAGCGTATAAATTTCAGGTTCATCCCCGCCGTTCCCGTTCTGTTTTGTCCACTCCCCAGGAAAAAGGAAACACTTCTACTTATTCCTTCTTGTTTTTTTAGGGGGTCAGACCTCAAATTTCCAATTTATTTTATCTATTACCGATTTCAGTTCTTTATCTTTCTCTATTTTTTTCTCAAAACCTAAAGCAGCCATGCTAACCGTTGAATGCTTCATTCCGAATAAA
>JAZDEE010000172.1:0-20006 GCA_043809065.1 Candidatus Omnitrophota bacterium
GCCTACCGGCAGGCAGGCGAAACAATGTTCAAAATTTCAAAATCAAAATGATCAAAACATATACCTAATAATATGGTTTTAAACATTTGAGCATTGGAAAATTTGAATTTGTTTCGAATTTCGGATTTTCCGCCAGAGGCGGACCAGCCTCTGGCTGGCGTGCTTCGAATTTAACAATAATTTATGTCACAGAGCATTACTATGGTAAAGATAAAGATTTGCGGAATAACTAATGTCACTGACGCGGTCTGGGCGGCTAATTTAGGAGTGGATTATATCGGCCTGGTCTTTGCCAAGGAATCACCGCGAAAAGTCAGCCTGAAGATGGCCCGGGAAATAGCCGCCGCGATTCCGCCGTATATCGCAAAGGCCGGGGTGTTTGTTAACGAAGAAGCGGCTGTGGTTGAAAAAACACTTGCGGCCTGCGGGTTGAATCTATTACAGTTTCACGGAGATGAGTCTGTGGAGTATTGTAACGGGTTTAAAGGCCGGGCCAAGGTTATTAAGGCATTCAGGATAAGCAGTCAAGAAAGTCTCGAGAATATACCCCGTTATGATACGGATTTCTATCTGTTAGATACCTTTGTGGAAGATATTCCGGGAGGGAGCGGGCAGAGTTTTAACTGGGATTTTGCCGTTCAGGCCAAAGAGTTTGGCCGCCCGCTATTTTTGGCCGGAGGCATGAACGCCGGGAATGTCGTCCAGGCCGTGAAAAAGGTTAATCCTTACGCCGTGGATGTGTCTTCCGGAGTGGAGTCTTCGCCTAGGAGAAAAAACGTTGAATTAATGCGAGAATTTGTCTCGCGTGTGCGTGCCTTGAAAATTTAATAGAATCTGCAGGGGAGGGTCTGTGACCCTCCCGATACAAATACTATACAAGGAAGTTCAAATGAAGAAAATGCCGGACAAAAGGGGCTATTTTGGAACATTCGGGGGAAAGTTTGTTCCCGAAACGTTAATGAAGGCGTTAGAGGAACTGGAACAGGGATATAATGCTGTTCGCAGGGATAAAAAATTTCAGGAAGAACTGAATTATTTTTTGACCCAGTATGCCGGACGGCCCACGCCTTTATATTTTGCCCGCGGATTGAGTGAAAAGTTAGGATTTGGGGTAAAGATTTACCTGAAAAGGGAAGACCTTCTGCATACCGGGGCGCACAAAATCAATAACACGTTAGGCCAGGCGCTGTTGGCTGTGCGGATGGCGAAGCCCCGGGTGATTGCCGAGACCGGCGCCGGCCAGCATGGCGTGGCTACCGCCACTGCCGCGGCCTTGTTTGGACTGCAATGCGATGTGTATATGGGCACGGAAGATATCCAGCGGCAGGCCTTAAATGTGTTTCGGATGAAACTGTTAGGGGCGCGGGTTATCCCTGTGGAATCGGGCTCAAAGACGCTCAAAGACGCCTGTAATGAGGCGATTCGCGACTGGGTAACCAATGTCCATAATACCCACTATATTATCGGTTCAGTAGTGGGTCCGCATCCTTATCCGCGGATGGTGCGGGACTTTCAGTGTGTAATCGGTAAAGAAGCCAAAAAACAGATTATTAAAGAAGAAAAGCGGCTGCCAGATTATCTGGTGGCCTGTGTCGGCGGAGGGTCGAATTCTATCGGGCTGTTTTATCCTTTTGAGCGGGATAAAGGAGTAAAATTTGCGGGCGTGGAAGCGGCCGGCCTGGGACTTTTATCCGGCAGGCACGCGGCAACTTTGGTTAAAGGAGAGGAAGGGATATTACACGGAAGCAAAAGTTATCTTTTACAGGACGCGGACGGGCAGATAGATATAGCGCATTCGATTGCCGCGGGTCTGGACTACCCCGGGGTCGGCCCGGAGCATGCCTATTATAAGAAATCAGGCCGCGCCGAATACGCGGCTATTACCGATCAGGAAGCATTGGCCGCGCTGCATCTCCTTAGTGAGACCGAAGGGATTATTCCGGCCTTGGAATCCGCGCATGCCCTGGCCTATTTAAAAAAGAATATCGCTGATTTAGGAGAAGGTAAGATTGTTATTGTTTGTCTTTCCGGACGGGGGGATAAAGACGTGGATATTATCAAGAGGTATGACCGATGACGAACAGAATTGAACAGAAATTTCATCAACTGCGCAGGGAAGGGAAAAAGGCGTTTATTCCTTTTATTACTGCCGGCGATCCGGATTTGGAAACTACCCGCAGATTAGCGCTGGAGTTTGACCGGTTAGGGGCGGATATTTTAGAACTGGGCGTCCCTTTTTCTGACCCTCTGGCCGATGGCCCTACTATCCAGGCGGCCTCTCAGCGGGCGCTGGAAAATAAGGTCAAGGTGAAAGATGTGTTTCATTTAGTGAAGAAAATAAGAGAGCGAACCGATATTCCTCTTGTTCTTTTAACGTATTACAATCTTATTTCCCGTCTTGGACCGCAAAAATTCGCGGCGCAGGCAAAACAGGCGGGTGCGGACGGCATCATTGTTCCTGATCTGCCTATGGAAGAGGCCGGGGAATTGTGCAAAGCGGCTCAAGAAAATGATTTGGCGGTAATATTTCTGTTAGCTCCTACGTCGGATAGCCGGAGGATAAAAAAGATAGCGTCTTTATCCGGCGGGTTTATCTATTACGTATCTTTGACCGGGACAACCGGGGCAAGGCAGAGTTTACCTCAGGGATTGACAGATAAACTTGGGCAGATAAAGAAAATTACCACCAAACCCGTATGCGTAGGTTTTGGGGTTTCTTCTCCCGCGCAAGCTAAACAGATTGCCAAGATAGCCGACGGCGTAATCGTCGGCAGCGCGATTATTAAAATCATCGAAAAGAACTTGGGACGCGGTGATTTAGTAGAGAATACAGTAAGATTTGTCCGGACGTTGAGAGAGGCAGTGCAATGAGAATCCTGGCGTTGGATATAGGTGAGAAAAATATCGGGGTGGCGATCAGCGACGAACTGGGGATAACCGCTCAGGGACTGCCTAATTTACAGCGGGGACAAGATGCCCAGACTATATTAGGCTTGTCTGAGATAGTAAAAAAGAACAATGTCCAGGAGATTGTGGCTGGAATGCCGGTAAATATGGATGGCACGCTGGGCAAGCAAGCCAGAGAAATAGCGGTATTTTTAGAAAAAATAAAAGAAAAGATAGCTTTGCCCATTAAAGTATGGGATGAACGGCTGAGTTCTCTGCAGGCCGAAAGGATAATGCTGGAGGCGGACTTAAGCCGGAAAAAACGGAAAAAGAACATTGACCGTCTGGCTGCCCAGCTCATTTTACAGAGTTATCTGGATGCAATTAAATAAAGAAACCAGAGTACAGAAACCAGAGAACAGAGTGCAGAAACCAAAGAACAGAGAACAGAGAACAGAATAGAGAGAATGAAAACCAGATGATAGAGGAATCAGCAGTAGGATTGAAGGTTGAACCGGTTTTCAATAATCTATTCTCTGGATTTTTCTGGTTTCTGTACTCTGGTTTCTCGTAAAACATGTTCGCCCGAAATAGCTTAGTAGAAAAATGTATAAGAAAACCTGTCTGAATAACGGATTGACTATTCTTACCTATTATATGCCTAACCGTGTTTCGGTTTCACTGGGCGTATGGATTAAGGTAGGCGCCCGATACGAAGCCCAGGAGATAAACGGAATTTCGCATTTTTTGGAACATCTGGTGTTTAAAGGCACAAAAACCAAAAACTGTGAACAGATTAAACAGACCATAGAAGGCGCAGGAGGGACCCTTAACGGTTTTACTTCGGAAGAAGTAACTTGTTATTTAGCCAAGGTCCCGGCTAAGTATATTGGCGCGGCCGTGGATGTTTTAGCGGATCTGGCGCTGAACGCCGAATTAAAGTGTGAAGATATCGAGACCGAGCGGCGGGTTATCCTGGAAGAGATCCGGATGTATAACGATTTGCCCAGTCATCTGGTGATGGAGCTTTTGATTAAGCTGCTTTGGCCCAACCAGTCTTTGGGCAGGCATATAGCCGGGGAGGCGGGCAGTGTTAGTTCTATAGACCGGGCCAAGTTATTAAAGTTCCAGGAAGAGTTTTATAGTTTGAATAATATTACCGTTGTTGCCTGCGGTAATGTCCGGCACGATAAATTTGTTAAGCAATGCCGAACACATTTTGCCTCCGGGCGTTCCGGTTCCGCAAACAGATTTACCGCGGCTTATGAAAAACAAGCCGGACTGCAATTAAGTCTAAACGTTAAGCAAACTGAGCAGACCTATCTTGCCTTAGGCTTGCACGGTTTCTTCCGTGGCCACCCGGACTATTATGGTTTGGAGATTTTACATATACTTTTAGGGGCAAATATGTCCAGCCGGCTGTTCCGGGAAGTGCGGGAGAAAAGAGGGCTGGCTTATGAAATTGGCACATCGGTCCGATGTTTCCAGGATGCCGGGGCATTTATAGTGCATGCCGGAGCGGACAACCAGCGGATAAAAGAGGTGCTGCAGGTAGTTATCGAACAATTGAGGGAAATCAAAACCCATCCGGTGGAAAAAGAAGAGTTGAACAGAGCCAAGGAATATTATATCGGCCAATTAAGATTGGGGCTAGAGGAGACTGCCGAACATATGCTTTGGTTAGGCGAAAGTTTTGTTTCGCTGAATAAAGTAGTTTATCCCCGGAAGGTTATCCGCGCGGCAGCAAGTGTGACTGCTCAGGATATTATGCGGATTGCCGGTGAACTGTTTAAAGACACGAAACTAAATTTGGCTTTAATTGGTCCGTTAAGAAATAAAGAAGAAGAATATATAAAAAGAGAAATGAGGTTGGAGAATTGAAAAACTCAATTAAACTCTTTGATGTTTTGGGGATTTCCATCAGGATCCATCTGACTTTTCTTTTAATGCCGCTTATTTTTAGTTATTTTTATGGACTAAAGGGAGTGTTCCTTATCTTTTTTGTCTTTATGTGCGTTACCTTGCATGAGTTGAGTCATAGTTTGCAGGCCAGGCGTTTCGGCATTAAGGTGGAAGAGATAATATTGCTTCCGATCGGAGGCATTGCCGAAATGAAATCTATTCCGGAGAAACCCGCGGAGGAATTTCGGGTTTCTATTGCCGGACCGTTATTTAATATTACGCTGGCCTTGGTGCTTTTTGTGCCGGCGTATTATTACTTAGGCTTGAAGTATCAGACCCTTCTTCATCCGGGGATAGGGACATGGCCGCAAACATTTGCTTATGCTTTCTGGATTAACCCGATTTTAGCGGGGTTTAATCTGCTTCCCGCGTTTCCTATGGACGGAGGGCGGATTTTAAGAGCGTTCTTAGCCAAACGTATGGATTATGGCAGGGCCACCCGCATTGCCGTGGGATTTGGCCATACCTTCGCGGTATTATTTGGTTTTGTGGGATTGTTCTCTACTCCCGCCAACCCTATTCTGATTATCATTGCCTTTTTTATTTTTATGGCCGCTTCTTCCGAAGGGATGCAGGTGGATTTACGCTTAACGTTAAGAAAGTTTTTGGTCAAAGATGTTTTGCCGGCGGAGTTTCTTACGGTAAATACTTCTATGCCGCTGGCGGATATTTTAGCGTTGTCTTTACACAGCCATCAGGAAGACTTTCCGGTTGTCGAGGAGGAAAAACTTGTCGGGCTGTTAACGCGTAACGACATTATCGGGGCGATTCATCATTTTGGCGTAACTAAACAGGCCAAAGATGTAATGCGCGTGGATTTTCCCACCGTTACGACGCGCACGCCGTTAATGAAAGTGCATAGCCTGATGGAAGAATGGCAGATTAAAGCAATGCCGGTTTTAACCCGCAAAAAAGTTGCCGGGATTATTACCTTAGAGGATATCAGCCGGGTATATATGCTGATGTCGGCGAAAAGATAGACGCGGGTCTTACCGGCCTGCTATTAACAGAGGAGAGGATAATGCCCAAAATAATCAAGATTGCTCCCAGTATTATTGCCGCCGACCAGATGAGGCTGGGGGAGGAAGCTAAAAAAGTGGGCGAGGCGGGAGCGGACCTTTTGCATGTGGATATTATGGATGGGCATTTTGTGCCGAATATTACTATTGGCCCGGACGTAGTCAGGGCGTTGGATAAGGTGACCAGTTTACCGTTAGATGTGCATTTGATGATAGCTGATCCGCGCAAATATATTGCGGCCTTTACTCAGGCGGGAGCGGATTATCTTACTGTCCACATTGAAGCCTGCGGGAATGATGCGCCGGGAATTATCGCGCAGATAAAGAAATTAGGTGTCCGGGCCGGGATTTCCCTGAATCCGGACACTCCTCTTACCGCCATAGAAGGCCTGCTTAAGGATGTGGATTTAGTTTTAGTAATGACTGTCCAGCCCGGATTCAGCGGGCAGAAATTTATGCCCGGCGTTCTTCCCAAGATAAAATTACTGCGCGGAATATATACGGGGGAAATTGCCGTTGACGGCGGAATCAATGGGGATACGGCAAAAGAAGCGTTAGCTTGCGGGGCGGATATTTTAGCCGCCGGCAGTTTTGTTTTTCAGGCCAAAGATGTACGTAAGGCAATCAGCTCTTTAAGGATACCATGACAAAGTTAGAACAACAGATAAAATTTGGCACGGATGGCTGGAGGGGCGTAATCGGTAAGGATTTTAACCTGAAGAATGTCCAGATCGCGGCCCAGGCTGTGAGCGCTTACTTCAGCAAAATGAGCAGTAAGACACCCTGTATAGCCGTAGGTTACGATACGAGACGACTTTCCCGGGAGTCCGCTGTGCGCATCGCGCAGGTCTTCGCGGGAAACGGTATCGAGGTTATCCTTTCCGACCGGGCGGTTCCTTCTCAGGTGATTAGTTATACTGTGCGTTATAGAAGATGTACCGCCGGTGTGATGGTTACGGCCAGCCATAATCCGGCCCGGTATAACGGGCTTAAAATTAAAGGCGGTTTCGGAGGACCGGTGGAGGAGGAAGTGACCCGTGAGATTGAAAGGATGCTTTTTAAAAGCAAACCGGCCAGGATTACTCTGCAAAAAGCCCGGCGGCTTAAGTTGGTTAAAATAAACAATCTGCTCAGCGATTATTCAGTTTTTTTACGCGCTTATATGGATGTGTCTATATTTAATAAAGTTCCGTTGAAGGTGCTGGTGGATTCTATGCATGGGGCAGGCGGTTTCTATATTGCCCGGCTGCTGAAAGGAACTCAAGTTCAGGTTACTACTGTCCGCGCGCGCCGGGATCCTTCTTTTGGCGGAGTAAATCCTGAACCTATAGAAAAGAACCTCCAAAAGACGTCTTTATTAATGCGCCGGAGCAGCTTTGACATTTGTTTAGTTACCGACGGAGATGCCGACCGTATTGCCGCCTTGGATTCCCGGGGGGAATTTATCAGTCCGCAGCGGATTATTTCGCTTTTGCTTCTGCATTTACTGCGTTATCGAAAGTTAACGGGGGCAGTAGTGAAGACTATATCCGGGACCTCATTGCTGGAGCGGATTGCTCAAAAATACGGGCTGGAGGTTTATGAAACGCCTGTGGGATTCAAGCATATTTCTTCCCTGATGGAAAAGAAAAACGTCCTTATTGGCGGAGAAGAAGCCGGGGGCATCGGGGTTAAAAACTATCTTTCGGAACGGGATGGACTACTTTGCGGGCTTTTACTTCTGGAAATGATGGCTGTTAACAATAAGTCGATTATTGAGCTGCTTAAAGAAATGGAAGAAGAGTTTGGACAATACGTTTATTTAAGAAAAGACATCACCTGTACTTTGGAAGAGAAAACTAAAATAAAAGCCGGTATTGACAGCATGCATGGCCTGAAGACCTTTTCCGGCCGGAAGGTATCCGGAATGAAGGATTACGACGGCACGAAGCTCTATCTTGACAACGGCGCGTGGATACTTTTTCGCCTTTCCGGGACAGAGCCGATTGTGCGTATTTATACTGAGGCAGCTACCAGGGACGAGGCGGAAAATCTTATTTTAGCAGGGACAGAATTACTTTTACACCGGGACTTACGATAAAATGGATAAACACCTGATTCGTAATTTTTCTATCATCGCGCATATTGACCATGGCAAATCCACGTTGGCCGATCGTCTGCTGCAATATACCGGGACCGTGGATAAACGCCAGTTTCGCGACCAGATGCTGGATTCTATGGACCTGGAGCGGGAGAGGGGAATTACCATTAAGGCCTCTACCGTAAGGCTGTTATATAAGGCGAATGATGACATCACGTATGAACTTAACCTGATCGATACGCCGGGGCATGTGGATTTTACTTATGAGGTTTCCAAATCGTTATCTGCTTGTGAAGGGGCGCTTTTGGTAGTGGATGCTTCACAGGGTGTAGAAGCGCAGACTGTGGCCAATCTTTATATGGCCATGGAACACAACCTGAAAATTATCCCGGTTATCAATAAGATTGATATGGCCAATGCCAATCCGCAGCGGGTAAAAAGCCAGATTCTGGAGATTCTTGACCTGGAGGCTGAGGACATTATTTTTGCCAGCGCCAAAGAAGGGATTGGCATCAAGGAAATCCTGGAAAGCATCGTAAGTAAGATTCCGCATCCGCAGGGAGAAAATGAGAATCCTTTGCAGGCTTTGGTGTTCGACTCTACTTTTGACCCTTATAAAGGAGTAATTTCTTATGTCCGGCTGGTTAACGGGCATCTTGAACAAGGGATGAAAATCAAGATGATGTCTAACAACAAGGTCTATCAGGTGGAGGAGTTGGGTGTCCTTACTCCCGGCGAGCTTAAGGTTAAAAGATTGGATTGCGGCGGAGTAGGTTATCTGGTCGGGAATATAAAAACGGCGCAGGATATTATGATAGGAGATACTATAACAAGTGTTGCTGCTCCGGCCGAGCGGCCTTTGCCGGGGTACCGGCAATTCCAGCCGATGGTTTTCTGCGGCATTTACCCGGTAAACAGCAAAGATTTTCCCCAATTGCGCCAGGCTATGGAAAAACTGCGTTTGAACGATGCCTCTTTTGTTTATGAGCCGGAAACCTCAAACAGTATGGGTGGATATGGTTTTCGCTGCGGTTTTTTGGGGCTTTTACATATGGAAATAGTGCAGGAGCGGTTGGAACGGGAATATGGGCTGAATCTTATCTTAACCACGCCCAATGTTGTTTATAAGATAAGAAGGAAAGACGGAACAACCTTGAATTTGGACAGCCCGGCCAAATTTCCTCCGGCTCAGGAGATTGCCGAGTTCGAGGAACCGTTTATCCGGGCGTTACTTTTAGTCCCGGCGCGGAATATCGGCGAGATGATGGAATTGGTTCAGCTGCGCCGAGGCAATTATGTAAGCACGGAGTATCTTAGTGAAGATATGGCAAAGTTGGTTTATGAAATACCGTTATCCGAGGTGATTGTAGATTTTTACGACCGGATTAAATCGGTAACATCCGGATATGGCTCCCTAAATTATGAACTCCAGGGGTATCGAACCACGGAGCTGGTCAAACTGGACATATTAATTAACGGAAAGGTTTGCGACGCGTTGTCTTCTATAGTGCATAAAGATAAGGCCCAGTTTAAAGGGCGCAGGCTGGTAGAAAAAATGGAAGAACTGGTTCCCCGGCAGCTTTTTGAAGTAATCATTCAGGCCGCAATTGGCAACCAGATAATAGCCAGAACGACGGTGCGGCCTTTAAAAAAACATGTGACCGGAAAGTGTTACGGAGGAGATATTACGCGTAAACGCAAACTGTGGGAAAAACAAAAAGAAGGCAAAAAGAGGATGAAGCAATTCGGCAATGTGCAGATTCCCCAGGAAGCGTTTATGGCGGCGTTGAAACTATAGATTCTACGAAGCAGGGTAATGAAACTATTAATTGACGGATATAATGTAACGCATAAGATTGAGTTGCTGCGGGGGAAGAAACTGCAGCAGCAGCGGGAAGAGCTGGTCAATCTTTTAGAGACCGCGCAAGCCAACAATAAATTACTGAAAGAAATAACGATTATTTTTGACGGGGTAACAGGCATTGTGGTCCCCGCTCAAAAATATTCTGTAATTAAAGTGTTGTTCAGTCAGGGTAAATGCGCGGATAAAAAGATTAAAGAAATCCTGGAGAATTCCAGGCATACCCGGGATATAACGGTGGTAAGTGATGACCGGGAGGTGCGGGCTTATGTCCACAGCTTAGGGGCGAAACGGATTTCGGTAGATGAATTTACTCAATTACTTTTTTCTTCGTGCAGGAAAAGAGAGAATTTCCAGTTGGATGCCCATGATAAAGTAAAAATCAATAGGGAGTTGGAACAGATTTGGTTAAAAGGGAAGTAATAAAGTGAAAATTCGAATTTCGTGTTTCGAATTTGATTCTAACATATTATACGAGGAGAAAAGAAGGGAGAAATAAGAGTGAGCGGAAAAGTTAAAAGAGTTATTCGGGAATATGCAGAATCGCTGCTGATTGCTGCCGTGTTGGCCCTGGTGATCCGGACATTTATTATTACTCCTTTTAAAATACCTACAGGTTCAATGGAGCCTACACTTATTCCCGGGGACAAGATCTTTGTCAATCGTTTCATTTACCGTTTCCAAAAGCCGCAGCGGGGGGATGTGGTTGTCTTTCGTTATCCGGAGGACCCCCGCCGGGATTTTATTAAGCGCCTGGCGGCTCAGGATGGTGAGACAATAGAGATTGCCGACGGTAAAATTAAAATTGACGGAGAGGTCATTCATGAACCGGAGATGTTCGAGAAAAATTATTATTATAACGAAGGAAGTTACGGAACGGTTGGCGCCCGGATTGAGGTTCCTAAAAATTATTATTTCGTGTTAGGGGACAACAGCGGCAGTTCCCGGGATTCGCGTTACTGGGGGTTTGTCCCGCAGAAGTTTTTATTGGGCAAGGCCTTTGTAATTTGGTGGCCCCTGAATAGAATAAGGAATATAAGATAATGACCACTTTAGCTAATAAACTCTCGATTCTGAGGATTTTGCTGATTCCGGTATTTATTGGCAGTGTGTTGTACTATACTCCCGAAAAGGATTTTTTAAGGCTTATTGCTTTGGGGGTGTTTATTCTGGCCATTATTACTGATGCCTTAGATGGTTATATTGCCAGGATAAGAGGGGAAAGGGGGCAATTAGGGGCTTTTCTTGATCCTTTAGCCGATAAGCTTCTTTTAATTACAGTATATATTTGTCTGGCGGCAACAAAAACCCTGCCTATGCAGTTTCGACTGGCTCCCTGGGTAGTTATTGTGGTGCTCAGCCGGGACGCTATTATTGTTTTGGGTTCAGTGCTTATTTATATGGCTACGACTCAACTGAAGATTGCTCCTACTATATTGGGTAAACTTACCACATTTCTGCAAATGGCCGCAATAGTAGCATTATTGCTTCAGCTAAAGCTGACACCCTTGATAATGTGTTTTATGGTGTTTTTTACAGTTTTATCTGGTTTGGATTATATCAGGCTGGGGACCAGGCAGTTTAATGGGGTGACGGTTAAATAGAGTAAAGATATGAAAATTCGAAATTCGAATATCGAAATTCGAAACAAATCCGAATTTTCAAATGTTTTAAGAAATTTTGTTTTGGTCATTTGGATTTTAGTTATTTGAGAATTGTTTCGAGTTTCGGATTTCGTGCTTCGAATTTAACTTTAACATATTATATGAGTTACTGATATGCTGGTTTTAGCCATAGTTATTTCTTATTTTTTAGGGGCAATTCCGATAGGTTATATCCTTAGCCGGGTATTAAAAGGCATTGATATCCGAAAATATGGCAGCGGCAATATTGGAGCGACCAATGTTTTTCGGGTAGTTTCCCCGTTGGCCGGGTTAGTGGTTTTGCTATTAGATATGCTTAAGGGACTTATACCTGTGGTAGTATTGGGAGATGTGCTATTACAGTGGATGCCTGCGTATGACCATGTTTTTATCCGTATTCTGTTGGGTATTGCCGCAGTTTGCGGGCATAACTGGACAATATTTTTACAATTCAAAGGCGGCAAAGGGATTGCGACTACAGCAGGAGTGCTGTTAGGTTTGAGTATAAAGGTGCATTCTTTAGGTATTATTGTTTTGCTTTGTCTGCTTGTATGGATAGCCGTAGTATTTATAACAAGATATGTGTCTTTAGGTTCAATTGCAGCGGCCTGTGTTTTCCCTATATTAATGATTGTATTTGGCCAGCCGGTTAAGCTGGTGCTTTTCGCGGTTGCCTTAGGGCTATTTGCGGTTTATCGTCATAAGTCTAATATCTATAAGTTGTTACGTGGAGAAGAGCATAAAATTTCCCTTAAAAAAGGCTAAGGATTCAAACGGTCCTTTTAAGATGGTTTTTAAAGAGTTGACAAATCTTTACTCGTGTGGTATACTTAAAATGACAATTTTAGAATATTTTTAAGAAAAAAATAAATACTTTTAAAAAGATTGATAATTTACCCGAAAAGGGCATTCCTGAAATAAAAAGAGGAGAATAAGGTGCAAAGCCACGGGCCTCATCGGGTAGCCGGGTTGCCGAAGGTAAATTAGGTAACCCGGTTTATATTATACTTATTCAGGTTAGCTTCAAAAGAAAAAAGGCAGGGGGCCACGATGCATGATATATTGTTTAAGAATTCGACCTCCTTGGATCATCAAAGAAGAGATGTCTTTTTATCCGAAGCTTTTGTCGAAGATGGCGTTATCACCAAAAGCCAGAAGCATTTTGTTTATTTTGTGCGTGAACATCTATATTTAGAAAATCAGGAAAAGGTTGTTGACTGGCTTAAGAACTATGGACATGTTAATAAGCCTTGCCTGAAAAGTCTTACTGTATTTAAAAGTTACAACAGTAAAGTAGGCGAGGAAAAATTTGAGGTTAAAATAGTGGGTAATCTGCATGTGTTGTATGAGCAACAGGTATTTAATGTAGATTTTATTCAGATTTTTAAAATAATCCGCAAAGACAGGAAACCAAAGGATTCTCAGCAAATAGCGGAGTAAACAGCGTGATTATGTAAATAAGGCGCAGAGAACGGTCGGGCTTGCATCCCTAATCCCCCTCCTTGCGAGTTCGACCTATGCGCCTTTTTTCTTTTTCTTCGCCGAATATATTCGGCGAAGAAAAACTCTGCGGAGCTTCATTCTCTTCCCGCCTCTATCCCGATATTTCCCTTGACACTTTGCTTATTTTACGTGTTATAATTACATTCGGCTTGGTTAGAATTATAGTTTAGACTGGCGGATGTATAATTAAAAAATGCGTAGAAATTCTTCCTTAGCGAGATTTTCCTGGGCGTTGTATGATTTTGCCAATACTATGTTCTCTATGAATATAGTATCAATATATTTTGTGCTTTGGCTGACAGTAGATAAAGGATGCCCGGAGGTATATTATAGTCTTAGTTTAGGCGGCTCTATATTTTTAGCGGCCATATTAATGCCTTTAGCAGGGGAAATCTCGGATACATTGAAAAGGAAGATGCCTTTTCTGATCGCGTTTAGCCTGGGCTGTGTTATATTTACGGCCTTGCTGGGAGTGACTAAGGGAACTTTAGGGGCGTTGTTTTTCTTTGCTTGCGCGAATTTTTTTTATCAGCTTGCCGGGGTTGTCTATGATTCTCTGCTGCCTCAGATAAGTACGGCGCAAACATTAGGCCGAACATCCGGGTTAGGGGTAAGTTTAGGCTATTTGGGGGCTATTTTTGGGTTACATCTGGTCAGACCTTTCTTACATAGCGCGGGCAAGCAGGCGGTGTTTTTTCCTACCGCGATTCTTTTCTTTCTTTTTGCCTTACCTGCCTTTATTTTTATTAAGGATTCGCCATACCCGTATGTTCCCAGAATAGCAGTGCGCGGGAAACTATCTTTTTCGTATTTAATTAAGACTTCTCTACAGTTACGCCAAAATCCGGTGTTAAGCCGGTTTTTACTGGCGGCTTTCTTATGTTTAAACGCGGTCAATACGACTATTGCTTTTATGGGGGTCTATGCTCAACGAGTAATGCGCTTTAGTGATTCCGAACTGATTTATTTTATGTCGGTATCCACGATTTTTGCTATCGGGGGTTCGTATATCTTTGGGCATTGCGTGGACCGCCGGGGGGCGCGTAATACCTTAAATATAGTAATAAAGTCTTGGTGTGTAACGATATTTTTAGCCGGGATAGCGTTTTCCCGCTGGATGTTTTGGATAGTAGGGCCTATGTTCGGAATTTGTCTGGGAGCAACCTGGGTTTGCGCGCGGACAATGCTGATTGAATTGGTCCCGCGGGAGCAAATTGGGCAGATGTTTGGTTTATTTGGCTTAGCCGGGAGGTTGTCCGCGATCCTGGGGCCGATAGTATGGGGGCTGATTACTACCTGGATTTTTGCCGGATGGGGAGTGTTTAAATACAGGATAGCGCTGGGGTCGGTGTTTATATTTATGTTTGCCGGATACTTGGTCTTTCAGGGAGTACGAGAGCCCCAAAAGGTAACCGATGGTTAGTTTAGCCGTTACTATAAAGATTCTATCTTGCAAGTTACATTTAACTATGGTAAAATTTTGGCAAAGAGAAAAGAATGAACAAAAATAAAACGAAAAGCTTTCTGTTAGGATTAGGTCTGGATGCCCGGGATGGGCATAAGAGAATTACCCGCGGGGGGAATTTCTATTTGTTCGGAGGCTCAAAAAAAACTCATGAATTTATGCAGGAAAGCTGTCTGAAATTCAATGAGGAATTGAAAAAAAGATGTAAAACAATTGAAACGATTTCTTATCGGGAATGCCGGGATATTTTCTATAAAATTGGGTTAGAAAAGGGCTCTGGACAGGATAAGAATAATACCAGTGAGGGAGTGTAACTTAAGGAAAATGAATGTACATTCCACTGCCATTATCAGTAAAGGGGCTGTATTGAGTGATGATGTAGAGATTGGCCCTTACGCAGTTATTGAAGATAGGGTAAGCATCGGCCGGAGAGTAAAGATCTATGCCCATGCGCATATCTTGGGGCACACCAGTATTGGGGATGATTGTCAGGTGCATATAGGGGCGGTATTGGGACATGCGCCGCAGATACGCAAAGCTTCGGTTCAAACGGGGAAATTATGCGTGGGAAATAGAAACATTTTTAGAGAATATGCTACAGTGCATCGTTCCAGTAAGGAGACTACCGCTACAGTGATTGGTGACGATAACTATTTTATGGCTTTTTCACATATTGCCCATGACTGTAATATTGGTAATAATGTGACGGTTTGCAACGGGGCTTTGATTGCCGGGCATGCTATTGTGGAAGACTTTGCCTTTATTTCCGGGAATGTGACTATCCATCAATTTTGCCGAATAGGCAGATACGCGATGGTGGGAGGGTTAGCGCGGATATCTAAGGATGTCCCGCCATATATGCTGGTTAAAGGGGATTCGTTGGTTTGGGCAGTAAATTCCGTAGGACTGCGCCGGGCGAATTTTTCCCTGCAGTCGCGTATTGAAATAAAGAAGGCATTTAAACTGCTTTATAAATCCGGCCTAAATGTAACTCAGGCCGCAGAAAAATTAGCTGCTCCCGGCGGTTCAGCGGAACTTGGCTGTCTGGTAGCGTTTATTCGTTGTTCCCAACGGGGTATCTGTCGGCATAAGCAGCCTGCTCTTGGGGAAAGGCTGTCTGGTCTTTGGCCGAACAAACTGCATCAGGCATATAGATTGTTTCAAAATACACAACGCCAGCTTATTTAATTATCGGAGCAGGCAGGCCTGCCCCCTACTTAATGAAAAACTTGAGCAAAAAGAAACTAATCGTGCGGAAAGGTCTTGTTTTTATTTTTATCCTTTTATTCCTGGCCGTACTGTTTAGACATTTACTTTTAACCTCTTGGATAGTAAGCGCTGCAACGAAAGCAACGGGATGCCAGGTATCTATTGAAAAGCTTAATCTGGATATGTTCCACAGCCGGATATATATGCGTAATGTTACCTTGTTGAATTCTAAGGAGTTTGATAATAAGAAGATTTTAGGCAGCGCCGGAGAAATATTGATTCAATATAATCTGTTCGGTTGGATAGCCGGCAAAGCGCCGCTGGAATATGTAAAGGCCGATATCCGGGAACTGAATATAATTCGCAATAAAGAAGGAAATTTAAACATATTCAGTCATAAACAAAATAGGGCATTATCCGGGAATAAACAGGTTAGCGCCGAACCTTGCGCTATGCCGATGGCCGGGGATCGATCGGGCGATACTATGTATAATGAGCGAAGGCATTCAGCTGTGTTTAGTCCGGAGCTTGAACTTATTACGGGACAGAGTCAAAGTATAGATAGACCTAATAATACCTGTAAAGCCGGTGGTAACGATGGCCAACCAAAATTTATTATTAAGCGCTTAGAAATATTATTGAAAGAGGCAAGGTTTATAGATTATAAGACACCGGATAATATTGCCCGGGAGATCATTTTTACAGCGGAAAAACCCTGTGTTTTTAAGAATGTGGGCAGCCTGGGGGGTGTCCTGGATACACTTCTAAAAAAAGGCAGCAAATAATTATGGAAGAAATGCCGCGGAGAAAAGAGAAACGAAGACGCCCCAGGATTGATATTGCCTTGCCAATACAAATCCGTTATAATACTAAAGAGATAGTTACTGTCACCAGGAATATCAGTGTGTTAGGGACATATATAGAAATCGGGGAGGAACTGCCTGCCGGGGTTGATTTGGCTATTCAGCTAAAGTTGACCGAGAAGGATTTAAGCATGGACAGGGAGCGCCAAATTAGCTGTTCCGGTGTTGTATTCAGGTGTCAGCCGGTTTTATCAGAGAAACCGGGCAGTAAATATGGAGCAGGCGTATTTTTTCGTTCTTTTTCTCAAGCGGGAGAGACGATTTTAGCTGACTATATAGAAAGAATGATATTATTAGAGCAGGAAGCAGGTAAGAGATATATAAAGAAAATAAGTAAAAAACGTTCAAAAGGAGGAGAAAAACAATGAGAGTAAAAGTAAATGCGGATCTTTGTGTAGGCTGCGGTTTATGCGTGGATATTTCGCCGGATGTGTTTATTATCAAGGGAGATAAAGCAGTGGTGAAGGGGAATCCTGTCCCGGAAGAAGCCGGGGATAGCTGCCGGCAGGCTAAACAGGATTGTCCGGTAGAAGCGATTGCAGTGGAAGAATAGCAGGGCAGGGGCAGGCCTGCCTGCCCCGATAATTTATGTAACAAAGTAGTAGCATAACACAGAGAAAAGTAATAATAAGATGAGAATGCAATATTCAGGAGGGAGATAAAATGCCGAGCACAGATACCAGGAAAAGGTTGGATATTCCTAAAGAGGTTGCCAAGATTTGGCAAGAGGCTAAAAATAATCTGAGAATATTAAGCGAAAGAACGTTGAGTTTAGCCCAGAAGGGAGAAAAAGAATTAGTCCGGGCTTCCAGGATCGGCAAGTTACAACTGAATATTGTCAGTATGAATTTGAAAAAGGAGAATGCCTTTCGCGAGTTGGGGAAAAAAACTTACGCAATGCACATAGAAAATAATCAGGTTGAAACGGCAAACCTAACCGCTCTTTTTAGCCAGATCAATAAATTGGACCAACAGATCAAAGCAAAAAAGACGCAGATTACTAAGATTAAGAAAGAAGCGTAGGTAATTCTTGAGGGGGGAATAAATTGAAAAAAGTTATATGTATTTTGGTAGCTATGTCTTTTGTGTTATCTGGCTGTGCCAATCTGGGAGCTTTAGCAGGGTTAGCTGCCACGGGTTTTGGGATTTACAGTGCGGTTAAAAACAGCAAGTAGAAGGTTGTGACAAGTTGAATGTGCAATCGCTGGTCGAGCGTTGTGTTGACAGGGATAAAAATGCCTGGGATAATTTTGTGGAGCGTTTTTCCGGGATTGTATTTTGGGCGATCAGGGGGAAAGCCAAAGAGATAACCAGCCATTACAGTCAGCAGGATGTGGAAGATATCTTTCAAAATGTCTTTACGCTTTTGTGGGAGAAAGAAAGACTTAAACAAATAAAAGATAGAGAAAAGATTGCTTCCTGGATAGTAATAGTAGCGGCCACCTGCACAATGAATTATTTCAGGAGTAGAAGGAAAGAAGGGCTGCGGGTAACAATTCCTGTGGATGAAGAGTATGGGCAAATTGATCATCAAAAAATAACCGAGCAGGAAAGGCTATATAGTGTTTTAGAAGAGGTGATTAGTTTTCTCCCCTGCCGGGAACGGGTGATTCTTAGGTTATCTTACTTGCACGGCAGGACCCACCGGGAGATTGCTGAGTTATTAGCAATGCCGCAAAATACAGTTTCCAGCCTGATTAAAAGAAGCAAGGAAAAATTAAGAAAAGAACTGCAAACCAGAGGATATTCGTTTAGTTGAGTATGGTAAGAGAGAATGATTTCGAGAAAAACTTGCATAATTTTTATGCCGAAAAAAGGTTCCACCCTATAGAGAAACGGCAGGATTGTCCGACTCAGTTGGAATTGATGGATTATTTAGAAAAGCGGTTAAGTCTTTCCAAACGGGAACAGATTATTGACCATATCAGCGGTTGCCAGGGTTGTCTTTCTATGGTAGAGTTGGCACAAAGAGCGGAGAATGAGCCGCCAGTTTTTTCCGCGTCGCCTGCCCGGATGGTTACACGGGCTAAAAAGCTGGCGCTTCCTGTTTCTTGTAGAAGAGGGTCTCAATATAAGTGGTTGATACTTGCGGTGGTGCCTTTCGCGCTTTCTTTTATTTTTCCCCGCTATTTTTTGCAGTTTCTCATTGCCGCAGTGATTCTTGGGTTAAAATGGGTATTTGATACCGCTGCCAGCCGGACATTAATTATGGTTTACGATGCCTGGCGCAGTAAAGACAAGGATTCTTTGCCCAAGGAAAGGGAGATATTTCATCATTCGTAGACCAGGAGGTTTTTTTAATTTGATAGTATAGGGAACTGGTGCGAACGACAATAGTTCCTAATTGCAGTGTTTTAGAGTGCCCGCAAACTTTAGAAGATAGGTTTGCGGGCGCTTTTATTTATGGTTTAACATGGAATATTTTTGCGGAAAATTTCCACAACTGCAAGAATTTTGCCGGTTCTGGTGTCTTATATAGTAGTGCATTGTAACATAAATTATTGTTAAATTCGAAGCACGCCAGCCTCTGGCTGGCGTATTTCGGATTTTAAAGTATGGAAATTAATGTTACAGAGCAGTAGTAGAGATGAACAACCGTTCATCCCTACAAACCCCAAAGGAGGTGGAGAAGTGACTAATTTAAGTATGGAGGTTAAAAGCTTGCATAAGGTGGAAGGAAATACCAGGATAAAGGCCTTTGCCGATGTAGCAATATTAGATTTGCTTTTAATTAAAGGAGTGCGTATTGTAGAAGGCAAACACGGTTTATTTGTAAGTATGCCGCGGGAACAGGGTAAAGACGGACAATGGTATCCTATTGTATTTCCTTTGAGCGGAAGTCTAAAACATTTACTTGATGAAGCAGTGCTGCGCGCCTATAGCCGGCCGGAGCGTTTGGATAATAATACTTAAGAAACAGGAACACAAGTGCGAAATTGGCGCAGCCGGTTAGGTAAAAAAGGGGAAATGCTTGCCCGGAAATTTTTACGCGGGAAAGGATATAAAATTATTGCCGTTAATTTTTCCTGCCGTTATGGAGAAATTGACCTCATCTGCCGGGATAGAGATGTTACAGTCTTTGTGGAAGTAAAGACCAGAAGTAATTGTTTTTATGGGTTACCACAGCATTCTATCGGGACAAAAAAGATCAACCGTTTGTTTTCTACCGCGCAGTTTTACATAAGTAACTATGCGCGTGGACAGTCTGAGGAAGGGGCATTTCGTTTTGATGTGGTTTCTATTATTTGGGGAGAGACAATTCAAATCGAACTGCTCAAGGATGCTTTAACCCGAAATTTGCATTAAGCTTCCAATAAAAATTTTACTTGCCAAGCAGAACTAAAAAGAGGTATAATTATTTGCGTTGTTTTAATAATACAAAAGATAATATATTACAAGGAGGAGATAATATGTCGCCATATAACAGTGCGTTGGATGAGAGTTTGTATTCAAAGTCCTGGGATTCGCCGACCGAAAAACTGACTATAAGTGTGCATTCTTATAATAAGGGGCCG
>JAZDEE010000173.1:0-4083 GCA_043809065.1 Candidatus Omnitrophota bacterium
AGGTGAAGGGGTATTGAAATACCGGGCCGTGGAGATTGTCCAGGAATTGGGGATATGTTCCAATGTCATTTTTACCGGGCTGAGAAAGGATGTCCCGGACGTGGTCAATAGTTTTGATGTGGGGGTGTTAGCCAGCCATTACGAAGGCTGTTCCAACGCGATAATGGAATATATGGCTTGTGCCAAAGCTGTGGCGGCTACTAACACCGGCGGTAACGCGGAGTTAGTGCGGAATGGCGTGACCGGTTACATAGTGGAACCCAAGAACGCGCAAGCGCTGGCAGAAAAGATAGTTGTTCTTTTAAGAGACAAAACGTTAAGGGAAAAAATGGGGCAGGCGGGCAGAACCAGGATTGAACAGGAGTTTACCGTGCAAAAGATGGCTAAGAATACCGAAGAGATGTTCGAACAGTTAGCGCGCGGCAAGGATATAAAAAAAGATCCGGTAATCGTTTATCTCCTTTCCCAATTTCCCGAGACTCACGAGACGTTTATCTTAAGAGAAATCAAGGCCCTGAAGGAACAGGGCGTTTGTTTAAAGATACTTTCCTTAAAGCCCTGCCGGGATACGGTGATTCATCCGGACGCGGAAAAGCTGATGGCCGAGACGGTGTATGGCCGGGTAGGTTTTTTCTGCTCGGTCAGCTATATTTTGCGGCATCCGCTCAAAGCCCTGAGCGCCTTTGGTTATTTGCTGAAAGCGTATTGGGAAAACCCGCGGGAGTTCATCAAAGGACTGTATGTGCTGGCGGAATGTCTCTATTTTGTTCAGGCGCTGAAAAAAGATAAACTAAAACATATCCACAGCCATTGGGCGACCATGCCTACAACCGCGGCGGTGATTTTGTCCAGATCTACGGGAGTTGCTTTTAGTTTTACCGCGCATGCCTGGGATATTTTTGTTAATAATAACGGTTTGGCGGAAAAAATTAAGCGGGCCAAATTCGCGGTTACCTGCACGGATTATAACCGGAAATATTTGGCCGGGCTGAGTGGAAACAATGGGTTCGCGCGTAAGCTTTATCTTAATTACCACGGGCTGGACCTGAATGAATTTGGTTTTTCCAGAACGGATAGCCCCCAGGTAAAGATTCTTTCTATCGGGCGGCTGGTGGAGACGAAGGGGTTTTCCTATTTGATTAAGGCCTGCGATATGTTAAGAAAAAAAGGGATAGCATTTAGCTGTGATATAGTCGGCCAGGGGCCGCGGAAGGATTTTCTCCAGACGCAGACTGCTTGTTACGGCTTGGAAGACCGGGTGCGCTTTTTAGGGATAAGATCCCAGGAGGAAATCAAGCGGCTGTATGCCCAGGCCTCGTTGTTTGTTTTGCCCTGCGTGGTGGCCGAAAACGGCGACCGCGACGGCATCCCCAACGTGCTTTTAGAGGCGATGGCCATGGGTCTGCCGGTGATTGCCACGGACGTTTCCGGCATCCCGGAGGCAGTTAAAGACCGGGAAACCGGCCTTTTAGTTCCGCCCAAGGATAGTTTTGCTTTAACCGACGCCATTATCGAGCTTGATTCTAACGAAGACTTAAAGATGAGAATAACCGAAAACGCCCGCGGGTTAGTAGAAAAACAGTTTGACGTGCAGAAAAATATCCGTGAGTTGATGGGGATTTATATGGATAACGGGGTATTGGACCAAAAGGAAGAAATAGGGGAAATAGATTGATGCGTGTTTTGCGAATGTCTTTAATACTACCATACAGGCTTGGCCGTATGGTGTTGAGCAGTTTTGTTTATGTTCTAAAACAGCAATGCCGTTTTAGAAACCGCCGGATTATTGTCTTGATGTATCATCGGGTGAATGATGATTTGCCGGCGGGTGAACTGGTTATGCCGACTCGTCTTTTCCGGCGGCAGATGGAATATTTACGCGGGGATTTCCGTGTTATAGGCGCTGAGGAGATGTTAGAAATCAAAAAGCAGCATAAAGGCAAACCAAGGGTGATGATTACTTTTGATGATGGTTACCGGGATAACTATACCAATGCCTTTCCTGTGCTGAAAGAACTGGGACTTACCGCCACGATATTTCTGACCACGGGATATATAGACACAAATAATAAAGTAGACTGGTATAAAACTGTGCCCTGGGAAAGGGACTTTTTAAACAAAGATGAGATAAAAAAGATGGCTGACTACGGTATAAGTTTTGGGGCGCATACAGTCAGTCATCCACACTTAACCCGGCTTAATTTACAGGAAGCTGTACGAGAAATAAAAGAATCAAAAGAGATAGTCAAGCGGTTGACTGCTCAGCCGGTAATAGCTTTTAGTTATCCTTATGGAGATTATAATCAGGAGATAAAAGAAGTGGTGAAGGCAAGCGGTTTTCCCTTGGCCTTTAGTGTTCACCCGGGACAGAATACGTCGGAAACAAATTTATTTGCTTTAAAACGCAAAGGAATGAATGGTCAAGACAGTTCATTTGATTTCAAGAGAAAACTGGGTAAAAGAGTAATTTACGACCTGTTGCATAGGATAGCCTATGATTCCCGTAAATGCTGGGCGGAAATTGTTAAATCCAGGGAAGACACCGAATAACCACGAGGGGAAATGGGACTCTGTAAACGTTTTGCAGTCTGTGGTTCGCGGTTTGCGGAGGAACGAATACCGCGAACCGTTAACCCTGCCTTGCCGGCAGGCAGGCGCGAACCGCTAACCGTATTATACGTCATCTGGTCCTTAGGCTTGGGCGGGGCGGAGCGGGTGGTGATCAATTTGGCGCTGGGGTTGGATAAGCGCCGGTTTAAGCCTTTGGTTTGCTGTTTGAATGATAAGGGGGCGTTTGCCGAAGAGTTGGAAAAGGCCGGCATTGAGGTTATGCCGTTACACAAAAAGGGCAAGTGGGATATTAGGGTAGTGGGGAAATTGGCCGGGATCATCCGCCGGAGAAAGATTGATATTGTCCATACGCATCTGTGGGGGGCGAATCTCTGGGGGCGTCTGGCCGCGCTGCTTTGCCGGGCGTCGGTGATTATTGCCACTGAGCATAATGAGGATGTCTGGAAACCCCGGGTATTTTTGCTGGCCGACCGGCTGCTTGCTTGTGGAACAGATAAGATTGTCGCGGTATCGCGAAGTGTGCGTGACTTTTACGTTCAGCAGGCGGGGATTCGGGCGGAGAAGATTCAGGTTGTTTATAATGGGGTAACGGTTTGCGGAAAAGCGAACACCGTCAACCCTGCCTTGCCGGCAGGCAGACGCACACCGCTAACCGAAGAAATAGGATTACTCCCGGACGACACCGTGCTGGCGATTATTGGGCGGCTGGTGGAACAGAAGGGGCATAGATATTTGTTTGATGCCTTGCGGCAGATGGACGATAAATACAAAATTAAACTGCTGGTGGTGGGCGATGGGCCGTTATTGGGTAGTCTGCGGTCTACTGTAGGGGCGGGCCTTGCGTCCGCCCGAATAATCTTCCTGGGATTACGCAAGGATGTGCGGGAGATATTGGAGATTACAGATATTTTGGTGATGCCTTCTACGCGCGAGGGGTTGTCTATCGTGGCGTTGGAGGCAATGGCCCAGGGTGTGCCGATAATCGCCTCTATGGTAGGCGGTAATCCGGAGCTGATCATTAATGGCGAGACCGGCCTGTTAGTCCGGCCCAGGGATGCTCAAGAACTCAAAAAAGCGCTGATTGAGCTGTTGGAAAACAAGGATCTGCGGGCGCGGATGGGCGCGAATGCCCGGCTAAGGGTGGAGGAAAAGTTTAGTCTGCGGGTGATGATAGAAACGACTGAACGGTTGTATGTTTCGTTGTGGGAGAGAAAAGAGAGAATGACGAAATAACCAATCACCAAGATACCTGTCTGCCGACAGGCAGGCAATAACCAAACAATAACCAATAACCAAATTTCAATAACCAAATAAAATGGAAGAAGTTAAAAATATTTTACTATCATTGCTGTCCAAATTAATTGTCATACTGGCGAACAGACTGTGTCAAAAGTACCTTTTTTGTCATTGTCCGGCTTGACCGGACAATCCAGAAAAATATTTGTCGTCGGGGATGGATTCCCTGGTCAAGCCAGGGAATGACAAAATTCGTTATTTTGCCTGTTTTGACAC
>JAZDEE010000174.1:0-7023 GCA_043809065.1 Candidatus Omnitrophota bacterium
TATAGGAGAACTCATCGGGGATACGAATAACACACAATTAACCCAGATAAAACGGCTGTTTGGGAACACCAGGCTGTCCACGGTGATGAATCTGGCCAATAAAGCGTCCATGTGGGATACAATGCAGAAGAACTATGGACAAATGACACTATCCCAATTTAAAGAAAAGATGAAGAGTTCTTCTTCCCAGCAAAATAACCCCGACCTGACCATAACCGAGTTGATGGACAAGATGGCCGATTCCGGCGACCATTCGGATAAGATAAAGGTTTTATTTGGCGATGTTAAAGTCAGCGAAATGATTGACTTAGGCCTACAGATGCTCAAAGACTTTGCCCCGGTGATCAAAAAAGCGGAAAAAATAGCTTGCACAACAATCACCGTGGACAGCCTGGTGTTCCCAAACAGCCGTTTTATCTGGGTTAATTGTGTGTTATTCGTATCCCCGATGAGTTCTCCTATAGTGACGTCTCCAATCATTCCCTGCAGTTTAACTATGGCCTGGGAATTCCTGGCGCAGGTGATTACTTCACCCATGGTTATTTGTTCGGAAATAGCGTCTATCTTAACTACAATGGGACAATCCTCGGCCAGGGCTTTAAATTCGCTGACTTTAACGTCCCCGAACAATTCCTTGAACGTTTCGGCCATCTTTTTCTTTTGTTCCGCGTGCCGGGGATCTTGTGCCTTATCGATAAGTTCTCCCACGGTCAGATCTTTAAAGTCTTCGCAGTTAAGCGTGTTACATTTATCGCCGCAGCAATGAGGGGCGGCTTCCGCTATGGTTTTATCTCCGATTAATTCTTCGCTTTTCGCTAATATCGAGCAGTTCTGTATTTTGTCGATCAGTTCTTCTACAGTCAGCCGGCCGTATAATTCCTTGATGACACACAAAAAAGGACATTTTGTTTCTCCAATTAACGATGCCACGGTTCTATCGCCGTATAACTCTTTGGTCTTCAATAACAAGGGATGATTTTTAATGCTTTGGATAATGTCCTCTACGGTGATGTTTTCGCAATAGAGCGTGCGTAGTTTCTTGAGCACGGCGGAGTTCTTGAATACTCCGCGCGTCAATGTTCTGATTTCGGCGACTTTAACATCGCCAAACAGGGTCTGGATTTTATTTAAACATTGCAGGTAATTGGAATACCCCAGATGATCTATCAGGCCGCCTAAGGTTAAGTTGGCGCATTCTGCCTGCATTTTCTGGCCCCAGGCCGAATTCTTGATCATTTCTCTTGCTTCGGCTAAGGTCAGATCTCCATATAGCGCCCGGTAAGAATCCAGCAAAGAAGATATGGTATCTAAAGCCGCGCTCAGGGTCATGTCGCCATACTGTTGTTTAATATTTGTTAAGAAAGGAGTGTCTGCTTCTCCAATAAGCTCACCTACCGTAACATCACCCACTATATTTTTGAGATTTTCTAAATAGCCGGTATTCTTGATGTCGTCAATAACTTCGCCCACTGTTATTTCCCCGGAAAGCGTCTGCATTTTAATGACAACCGGACAGTCCTGGGCCAACTCTTTGAGTTCACAGACCTTTACTTCGCCAAACAGTTCTTTCATCTTGTCTATCCGCGCTTGTTTATAGGCCAGGAGGGGAGAGGCTTTTATTTTTTTGATTACGTCTCCTACCGTGATGTCTTCCGAGTAGTAGTTAAGCATGGTTGTAAAATTAGATGTGCCGGCGCTGGCATCAGTACGAGTAGTATTGGTTTGTAGTGTTGGGGTGCCACCCATGTTGCCCATGAGAGAGCCGATGTCCATGCCGCCGGTCCCTCCCGTGAGTCCGCTGAGTATGTTACTCATGCCGCCGGTTCCATTACCGCCCATTAGGGTTCCGAGCATGTTGGTCATGTTGCCCATATTACCCATGTTGCCGCATCCAGCAAGCAATAAAACGGATAAACTGATACAGATACTTTTAACGATCACATTTAATACCTTCATTTTTGCCGCCTCTTTCTTTTTAGTTTTACGGTATGATATTACTTCCAACTTTAAAAACCACTAAATCCCCTGAGAAGGCTGCTTAATCCGCTGCCACTTCCTAAAAGATTACTTAACCTACTGCCGCTTGTAAGATTACCTAATTTGTTGCCACTTCCTAAGGGGTTACTTAGTCCACTGCCACTTGTGAGATTACCTAATTTGTTGCCTAAGAGGTTGCTTAATCCACTGTTGCCGGTAAGATTGCCTAATAATCCACTGCTGCCGCTTTCCAGAAGGTTTCCTATATTACTGCTGCCATTAAAGAGATTGCCTAATCCGCTGCTGTTCGTAAGGTTGCCGGGAAGAGTACTTTCTCCCGGGACAGGGATACTGCCTCCGTCTAAGATATCCGGGATACTTACATCACCTGTATCCGGCCAGGAGCCTGCTCCCGGCTGCATATTAAGAAAATAGACACTATCTTTGGATGTGTCATATACATAATCAGCAAAATTAGCGCTTCGTTGCTGCAGGACCACGTTTTGCGAGGTGTCTCCTTTAAGATACTTGTCGAAAAAGGCCACTCCGTATTCTTCTATAGTCCTGTTGTTGCCCATCGCGGCCTTGAAATGGTCAAGTCCTGATATCGTCATACAATATTTTGGCACGGGCGCGTCATCATAAGGGTAGTTATTACTGTTGGGGCGGACCAGTTCATCTAATGTACCAAAGATCCACATTCCCGCGGCATGCATATCCTGGCTGGCGTTTTGCGCCATAGGGCCGTAGACGTTACCAGGCTCGATAAATAATCCCGCTTTTACCCGCTCATCCGCGTACATTTTGTTGGGAGCGGCGCCGCAGACAACTTCTGCCGCCCAGCCGCCCATAGAATGTCCGCTGACTCCAATCGCGTTTTCGTCTATTGCTTCGTATAGGATTGAACCGGGATCGTTATTCAAACTTAGCATTACGTCAATCATCGCCTTAATATCTAAAGGTATAGATAGAGAACCTAAACTGGTTTTCTGCCCTTTATACATTACGGAGTTTTCGTGAGTTGTAGCGACAACGATGTACCCGTGTTTAGCGAGATTCGCAGTAATATATTGACAATTGGTGGGGCTGCCTACTGACGCTCCGTGAGAAAAGGTGACTAAAGGATAGGGTGCTCCCGACATATCTATTTCTCTGTTAATGGAAGGATACCAGAGATGGATAGGGACGGTTTTTGTTTTTCCGTTAGCCAGGTTAAGTGTGGCGTTAAATGTGGTATGAGTTACATCAAATAAAGTTTTACTGCTGTCTTCTGCCAGAAACCCTAAAGATGGGGTTCCTAAATTATTAGTGGAATTTAAACTATTTACTTTGGGATATGTAGAAAAAATTGAAGAAACCGGGATTGCCTGCCAGTCGGAACTGAATGTCAGGGAGATGTTTTTGAAAGCAGAAAGGTCCAATGAGGCTGCCCAGCAAGAATTACCAGGAAGGAAGGAAATAGCTCCACAGAAGAATAAGATAATGGAGATAGTCCAACTTATTTTTCCATAGTTTTTCATAGCGCCCGCTTCTTTCTTTTTTTCGTTTCCCCTTATTTCATAACTTCACATAGTTGCTGCTTTTTATTTTGCCCCCGATACTTGTTGTAGTCCGTTCTTCAAAGATTGGGTCATTCCCGGTGCGAAGATAGGAACTTCTATATTGACAGGCATACCGCTGCAATTTGCCTGAACAGTCATCGTACCTATCCCGTTTTCATCAAGATTCATGTCCGCGGTGTATTCCAGGTAGCCATTATTACCAAACGAAGGAGCTGCCGCCGGAGGCGCGCCAAAACCGTTTTCACCGCCAATAAAACGTGTTCCGTCATCAAAGGTTCCTACATAGTTAAATTTACTATCTTCCACGTTGCTTTTGGATTTTACAGTGAGGTTGAAGGCGGAGTCGCCTTCAACTGCATCAGTGGGACTTCCCTGAGTAGGCAGATCAATAGCTACGCCTCCGCCCAGAGGAGTGTCTCCTTGCGGACTGTTGTCAAAAGGCTTGGCGCTGCTTCTTTGCACTGTGCCCAGTTCGGTAAATCCGCCATAGCGCTGATATTCCGCGGCTTCTCCCTGGGACGGATCTCCGGTGATGGTAGTTACCTGTTGAGGGATAAGACCGGGGACCGCGCTCTGCCAATTTCTAATCGCGTCTAACTCTGTCCCGTAGGCGGGAATTTCCTGCCATCCGGAACTAACCGCGGAAGCGTCCGCGGCGAGCGCGTTAGTTTGAAGGGTAGGAGTATATTCACAGAACAGTAGGAGAAGGAAGATAATCCAGATTACTTTTATACTTTTTTTCATTGCGCCACCTCTTTCTTTTTGATTCCAGGCTGCTCTTTTATTCAGCCTTTATAAATCTGTTCAGCAGATTAGCCAGGGAACTGGTAAATCCGCTGATATTGTTATTGGAAGATTTGGTTTCATCTTTAACTGAGTTTGATTCCAGAGAAACAGGGACAGGTTGACTGCTAAGCATAGGCAGCCAGCTGACTACGTTGTAGCCGGCAACCAATCCTTGCTGCGGGTCAGCCTCCACGTGAGTAATATGGCCGTCATCCTGACTCTTGTATACGTCCTGAAAGTTTGGGTCTACGCCCAGGAGTTGCCGGGAGAGACTCTCGTTTATACTGATATTACCGTCCTGGTTAAGACCGTCGGGGTGTTCGCTGTCGGCTTGTTCCGCGAGATCTTTTTTCAGGAGACCGCCGATGAACGGCAGACGGAAAACAAGGTTTGTCAAGGGGTCGGTCAATACAGTTTGTCCTTTGGTATCTTCTGCGGCGGAGCTTTCTTCATCAGACGAATCCTCTGATTCTGATACTGCGGCAGTTTCTTTTGCTGTAGTAGAGCTTCCGCTGCCCGACAGTCCGCTGAGCAGGCTGCCTAAGCTGCCGATTCCGCTGTTTCCGCCTAAGAGTCCGCCGAATAGACTATTTGTGCTGCTGCTTCCGTTATTTCCGCCCAACAGTCCGCCGAACAGGTTGCTTATGCCGCCGAAGAGACTGCTTAAGCCGCCGGTTCCATTGCTCAAAAGTCCACTGGATGTATTACTGGTGGTATTATTAACATTGCCGGCCGTTGTAGTTGTTGACGCAGTATCCGTTAAAGGAGCGGAATAAGGAGGGGTTTCTTCGGCCTCTAATGTCCCCACAGTTTCTGGTTCCGGACCATAAGCCGGGGTTTCCTGCCACATCCCGATATTTTCTAATTCCGGACCATAAGCCGGGGTTTCCTGCCACGTCCCGGTAGTATCTGATTCCGGAGTGGATGTAAAGATTGACTGCCACCCGTTTGCCGACGTTGAGTTGGAAGGAGTGCTTGTAGTTCCTGCTGTGGTTCCTACTGTAGTTCCTGCATTTAGGAGATACTCATAACTGGCAAAAGCGGGGTCTTGTGTTTGAAGTGTTTGATTCGCGGAGAGGTCATCTTTAAGATATCTATCGAAAAATGCCAAGGCATATTTGCCTACGACAGCATTTGCCCCTGTGGAACCAAAGGCTGCGCCAATATGTCCCAGACCGGAGACGATAGCGCAATATTTTGGTGCGGGGGCGTTGTCATAGACAAATTTATTAGAACTCGCGGGCGCTAAAAAGTCTTGAGTCCCAAATACAAACATCATGGGAGTAAATATTTGGCCGTTATTTAGGCTAAATTTGATAGTCATGTTATAAGGCTCTAAACAGAAACCGGCTTTTACCCGCCTGTCTGCTTGTTGCTCAGTACCGGCGCCGCAAATTACCCCTGTTGTCCATCCTCCCATCGAATGGCCGCAAACTCCAATCGCGTTTTCGTCGATCATTCCATAAAGCGGAGAGGTTAAGTCGCTATTTAAGTGCAGCATCTCGTCAATCTCTCCTTGAACTTCTTGAGGGCGTTTTGTTTCAGAATGTTTAATAGCGCAAGTAACATATCCATGTTCGGATAGACCTTGGGTAAGATATGGACAGTGCGTAGGCATACCGGTTACCGCGCCGTGAGAAAAAACAACCAAAGGATATGGCCCGCCTTGCTTGTTATTGGGATACCAGATGTGCATACCATTATGTGTAATATGGGTTATTCCTCCTACGTTGGCAGTACTGTCTGAGCTGGTAGCGCTGCTTGAATTGGCAGTATTTCCGCCCATAAGCCCGCCGAAAAGATTACCCATGCCGCCGGAACCGCCCGTGAGTCCGCCAAGGAGATTGCCCATACCGCCGGAACCGCCCGTGAGTCCGCCAAGGAGGTTGCCCATGCCGCCGGAGCCGCCCATAAGCCCGCCGAAGAGGTTACCCAGGCCGCTGGTTGCAGTATTTGTAGTTGTTGTGGATGTATTTTGTGAGCTGGTCTCAGCGCTTGAAGTTGTGGAAGTATCTTGAGTGTTTTGTGATGCTGGAACTGTTGTCTCCTGGTGGATGACGGCTTGACAAGCTTTATAAGCATTTACTCTGCCGTAACCGAATATTTTATCTTTTCCCAGTGCGCCCAGGTCATCGGCAGATTTTTCAATAGCTGTTTCTATTTCTTTATTCGTTAAACCGGGGTCTATTGACTTTAGTAAGGCACAGACACCGGCAACATGAGGAGCGGCTGATGAAGTGCCTCCGAAACGATAGTATCCTGGAGCGACTTCCATATTCTCGTAGTCCTGGGCCATGGAGAACTCTTGGGGCACGGTGGTCAGGATATTCCGGGCATCGTCTTTGCCGGTATTGCCTAATTCTTGCAGATACCCGCCGCCGGGCGCCACTACGTCTATAGACGAGCCATAATTGGAAAATGAGCATTTTTCATTTTTTTGAGTAGTTGCTCCTACGGTAATAACGTTGGCATAATTTGCCGGGGGATAATAAGCCGCGTCGTCATTGTTATTGCCGGCGGCGCAGACTATTATACAGCCTTTGGCATAAGCGTAATTGATTACGTTACTAAGGGAAGGGATAGGCGACCACCATCTTGTGGGGACCCCCCAGCTGAGGTTGATAATATCGGCGCCGTTATCCGCGGCATATTTGATGGCTTGCACTACTTTGTCTACAGTAGATTCTCCCTCACCGGT
>JAZDEE010000175.1:0-2164 GCA_043809065.1 Candidatus Omnitrophota bacterium
TCGCCATAGATTAGAGGCGAGGCGGTGTTAGAATTATCAATGTATAATTGATTACTTGTGGCGCCCGAAGCAGACCCGGCTTGATAACCTAAAAATACATTATTAGAACCCGAATTGTTAAGACCAGCACCGCTTCCCAAAACAGTATTATTACTGCCGAAGGAATTATTCATCAAAGTATTCAAACCTACTGCAACATTGTCATTGCCGTCGAGGATATTGACTAAAGATAAATTTCCTACGGCAATATTTTTTGCCCCAGACGTGTTGGCAAGCAATGCCCAATATCCTACGGCAATATTACTAAAACCAGTGCTGTTACTAGTAGCGGCCTGTTCCCCAATCGCTGTATTGTTTGAACCAGAAGTGTTGTTTAAAAGAGCATACCTACCGATAGCGGTGTTGCTGCTACCGTCAATATTAGCCTGAAGAGCAAAGGAACCTACGGCAGTATTTGCGCTACCATTGACATTAGAGCTAAGAGCCATGGCTCCGATACCGGTATCTTCAATGCCGGTAATACCTGAGTAATTTCCCGCATCCCTGCCCATAAATGTGTTATTGTCTGAACCACCGGCAGTATGGATAAAAGGCCTTTTTGTTGGCGGAACAGCACCGGGATAGTCTACGTATATAATACCGGCAGGAGCAGTAGTAGTTCGGGGCAGCCACAGGTTTGTTCTGATTTGGACATCTCCGGAATTGGTGTTGTAGATATCGTTTACGTTTGCTGTCCAAGGTCCGCCGCCGAAAGATTGCCAGGAAGTACCATTACAAGAGTAAAAACCTGCGGCGCCTATGCCTCCTGTGCCGTCATCATAATGCAACAAGCCGTCGTCATTGGCAGTAGCACCATTGCAAGCAGGCGGGCTACCATTAGGATTAAGCCTGAGCTGCTGATACACTCCGTAGGGTGAAGGATAATAGGCGGTAAGGGTTACTGTCTCCTGGGCAAAACAAAAAGATGAGAATAAAATTATTCCGAAAACCATAAACATAATTTTCTTAGCCATCTTTTTGCCTCCTTTAGAATTGCTTAAGGAATCTTAAATCATTATCAAAAAATAGCCGGATATCGTTTATGCCGTATTTAAGCATAGCGATTCTTTCTACGCCCATACCAAAAGCAAATCCCGTATATTTTTTGCTATCATAACCAACGTGCTTAAAAACATTGGGATGAATCATGCCCGAACCCAAAATCTCCAGCCAGCCCTTTTTCCCGCAGACCGAACAACCTTTGCCTTTACAGATGATACAGGATATATCCACTTCGGCAGATGGTTCAGTAAAAGGGAAGAAATGCGGCCGAAAGCGCATCTTGATATCTTTGCCAAACATCTCCTTGCAGAAATGGGTCAAAATACCTTTTAAGTGCGAAAATTTCACATCGCTGTCGACCAAGAATCCTTCTACCTGATGGAACATAAAGGAGTGACTGGCATCCACGGCGTCGGGCCGATAAACCTTTCCCGGCACGATCACAGCTAGTGGCGGTTTATATTTTGACATCGCCCTAATTTGCACGGGTGATGTGTGGCTACGCAGAAGCAATCTCTGTCCTTGGGTCTTAAGATAAAATGTGTCAAACACATCTCTTGATGGATGTTCTATGGGGATATTTAATCCAGTGAAATTATTGTATTCGGTTTCTATCTCCGGGCCTTCTACTACTTTAAAACCGATACTTACAAAAACATCGCAGATTTTCTTGACGGTGATAATTAACGGGTGTTCATGGCCAAGCTCTTCCCTGATACCGGGCAAACTAAGGTCCAATTTTTCTTTGGTTTCCGTTTGTGCCTGGTTTTTAAGCTGCCTCTGTTTTTCAGAAAGCAAAGTAATGAGCCTTACCTTTAAATCATTGGCCTGTTTTCCCACTAACGGCCTCTGTTCAGGGGCTAATTCCGGAAGCCGAGACATAATATCTGTAATTATGCCGCGCCTACCCAGATATTTTATGCGCGCTTTCTCCAAATCAGAAATATCCTGCGCATTCTGAATTTCTTCTAAAGCATCCTTTTCAATATCGGAAATATTCCTAAACATATCCTATCTTTTTTTAAATCCTTTTCTTAAAATCCTAAGCAACCCTAGAAACAAAACTATCGCCAAGAAGGCTAGCCCTGCGATAATTTTATGGATGTCTATCTTTTCTTTTACT
>JAZDEE010000176.1:0-15462 GCA_043809065.1 Candidatus Omnitrophota bacterium
CAGACCTATGAGCTGTTTTACTAATGATGAAAGTGTAAACCGGATTATTTATGCAATATTCTATCGTCTAAATAACAAGTGGTTGGATAAACCTTTAAAAGAATTTACACAATTTAATTGACACTACCGTGGTAATCGGTCAGGGCCGCATGAGGCAGGATAAGAGGGAGATCGGGATTGACTCTCCTGAAATAAATCCGGATTTAATAAGGAATAGATTGCCTTGATAAGGCTTATTGGTGACCTCCACCTCGCAACATATCAAAGGCATGCGGAATAATATCCAAAATGGCCAGCAGCGATTCTTTTGCTCCTTTAGGGCTGCCGGGAAAATTAATAATAACAGTTCTATTCCTCACCGCGCTTATCCCTCTGGAGAGGATGGAATTTTTTGTGCTTTTTAACCCTTCTAAGCGCATAAATTCCGATATCCCCGGGATGATTTTATCCGCGATATTCCTTGTTGCTTCGGGAGTCACGTCACGCGGAGCAAGGCCTGTCCCTCCGGTAGTCAATACAAAATCGACTTTTATATGATCGCAATATCCAATTATTTTCTCTTCAATCATATCCCGCTCGTCAGGAATAATATCATACTGAACCACCCGGCCGACACTTTTATTGATTATATCGATAATGACTTTACCGCTTTCATCCCGGCATTCCCCTCTGGAGCACCGGTCGCTGACTGTTAATACCGCTACTTTAAGCATTTGCCGAGCACCTCTATTTGGTCGCCAACAGCCGCCACCCCGCCTTCCAAAACTTTCCCAAATATTCCTTCCCGCGGCATAACACAATCTCCGGTTTTATAATAAATAGCGCAGCGTCTATGGCATTCTTTACCGATTTTGGATATCTCCAACACAACCTCACCGCCAATTTTCAACCTGTCTCCGATTTTTAATTCCAGAAGATTTATGCCAAAGGTCGTAATGTTCTCGCCAAAATCGCCGGGTTTTAATTCTCCGGTACCATCAGGAATTTTCGAGCAGTCATTCTGTCTCTTTATGCTTTCCAACGCGAGCAAGCTCACTTGCCTGATGGCGTCACCTCCGGCATGAGCATCGTCTTTCAAGCCGTAACCCTCTATAAACCGCGCGGATTCCACCGGTGTTTTCGCGGTGCCTTTGCTCTTACTTAAATTGACTGAACATATTTTTGGTTTCATTTTCTTATATAGTGGCCGCTTTTGCCACCCCTTTTTTCTAATAAATATATTTTCTCAATCTCGATGTCCCTGGAAAACATCTTGCACATATCATATATGGTTAAAGCCGCTACGGAACAGGCAACCAAAGCCTCCATCTCAACGCCTGTTTTCCCTGTCGTTTTTACCACAGATTCGACCCTGACGTATTCTGACGATAACACAAAACAAACATCCGCATATTCTACTTCCAACGTATGGCACAAAGGTATAAGCTCATGGGTCTTCTTACAAGCCAGAATCCCGGAAATGCGGGCGTCCTCCAACACATCCCCTTTAGGCATCGTTTTTGTCCTGATTTTTTCGATAATCTCTTTGTTTAAAGACACCACCGCCCCAGCCCGGGCTACTCGCAGCGTCTTTTTCTTAATACTTACATCTACCATGCCCATCGTCAACCTCCCAGCCTGCTCATTTCAATTTCCCCGCGAGCAATTGTATTTTTCGTGTAACATTGTTTCCTGCTCAAAATATTTTTTATTTCCAGCAATAACTCGCTGTCATCCCCGGTTGAACGCAATAAAGAACGAACCTGGTAAACAGCTTCGGCAAACAGACAGAGCGAAATTTTACCTGAGCAATCAACCCGCACTCTATTACAAGTATCGCAAAAATTCCTGGTAGCGCCGCTGATAAAACCAATCGTGCCTTTTGAGCCTTTTAATTTGTAGTATACTGCCGGACCATTGCCCGGGACGCCTTCAACTGGCCTAAACTCGCCTAAGCCCTTAATTTGTTCAATAATCCTCCCGGTAGGAATAAAAGAATGGGAAAGCTGCCTTGAGCGTAGATTAGTATGAAATAACTCGATAAAACGAACAGATAAAGGATAATCTATGGCAAGCCGCACGAAATCTTTTATCTCATCATCGTTAAAACCCTTTAAAAGAACAACATTAAGCTTAACCGGCGCGAACCCCACAGCCATGGCCTTTCGGATACCTCCTAAAACAGCGCCAAAACAATCTTGTCCTGTTATAACTCTGTATCTGTCCGGACGCAATGTATCCAAACTTATGTTTATCCGGTCCAGCCCAGAGTCTTTCAGTTCAGGCGCCAGTTCTTTCAACAACACCCCATTCGTCGTCATAGAGATATCTTCCAGTTCCGGAATCAGCCTAATCATCCGGATCAAATTGGCAATGCCTTTTTTAATCAAAGGCTCGCCTCCGGTAATCCTTATTTTCCGTATGCCGGCCGCGGCAAAGATTTTCACCAGCCTGGCCATTTCTTCATATCGAAGCACCTCATTATGACTCAAAAATTCTTCTCTTTCCAGAGGCGTACAATAGATACAATTTAAATTACAATGGTCTGTAACGGATAATCTTAAATAATCAGGGATTATATCTCTTTCCATGTTACGAATTTCACTCTTTCCTTATTTTCAACAATCGTCGCGCGGAGATCCAGCATCATAAATCCATCCGCCCGGGCCAAAGACAAAGTATCCGCCGAACTATGGCCGGCTATGGGAGACAAAAAATAACAATCCTGTTTTTTTGAAATATTTACTAAAACAAACCAGCAACGCCCCGCTTTCTTATGAAATTCCGCCTCAAGTATTCCCTCTTTAAATCCAACGCCGCAATCCTGATAACCCATCATTTTTTGTATAGCCGGCTTCACAAATATAAAATATGCCACAAAATTAGAAATGGGATTACCGGGAATCCCAAAAACAAGAGTCTTGCCTTTTATTCCAAAAAAAACTGGTTTTCCCGGTTTGATACTTACTTTATGAAATATCTTTTTCACCCCCAACTCCGTTAAGACATCCGGGACAAGATCATAATCACCCACGGATACCCCGCCGGAAATCAAGAGTATATCGCTGTCGAGACCTTTTTCTATTAACTTTCGCAGCTCTTTCTTATTATCTTTTGCTATCCCCAATACAGCAGGCTCAAGCCCATCTGATTTTAAAAGGGCCTGCAGCATCGGGCCATTGCTATTATATATTTTATTCCCGCTTAATTTACGGCCCGGGGGAACAATTTCGCTCCCGGTATTTAAAATAGCGGCTCGCGGGCAACCGTTTACTTTTACAAATTTCCTACCTATCGTAACAAATATAGCAACATGCGAAGAAAAAATTCTTGTGCCGTTTTCAAGAACCTTCTGTCCCCGCCTGAAATCTTCCCCCTGGGTAAATACATTTTCTCCTTTTTGAGCGAGCTTTAATATCTCAACCGCTCCCGCGGATACCCGGGTAGATTCCACCATCACCACACAATCCGTATCCTCAGGCAATGCCGCGCCTGTCATTATTTTCACGCATTCGCCTCTTTTAATTTTGCTTTTAAAAACACCGCCGGCCCGGATCAAACCGACACATTTTAATTTAACGGGCGCTTTTTGAACATCTAAATGATTTAACGCGTAGCCATCCATTGCCGACCTGTTAAAAGGAGGCATTTCTACGCCGGAAATAATATCTTCTTTCAGGATTCTGCCAACAGACTTTTCTATAGATACCTTGTCCGCGGGTAACAGGCGCGTATTCTTAAGCACATCTTCCAAAGCCTGTTCATATGTTATCATTGAAGTCTCCTCCTGCCTTAACAATCAAGGGATTAAACGCCTTAGCCGCGACTACAACCCTGCTGCCGGCTTTCAGATCAATCATCTCTTCATCAACAGTGACAACTTTGGTGATATTATTGCCGATACGCACCGTTACAATATTCACTACTCCATCCTTATCAATCTCAACTATCTCACCGGTAAACTTAAACTTGCCGCTCAGATGGCCGTTGATAAAGATATCCCCGGGACAGCCGGCTTTTACTATCTTCCCTTTCTTTATCATAAAAACCCGGCCCGAAAGCTTAAAGACTTCCGATAAATCATGACTGACAAAAATAGTCGTAAGCCTCGTCCTCTGATAAATCCTGACAATTTCATCCTGAAGCCTTAAACGCAAATCAGTGTCTAACGCCGATAACGGTTCATCTAATAACAAAATCTTCGGCCGGTTGACCAGGCAGCGGGCTAAAGCGGCCCGCTGCCTTTGGCCGCCGGATAAACTCTGCGGCCGCTGATGTTCTAATTTTTTTAAATCCATAATCTCCAACCATTCATCTATACTGGACCTCTGCCTTTTATCTCCAAGGGCAAAAAGAAGATTCTCGCGAATCGTCATATTAGGGAAAAGAGCGTGTTCCTGAAAAACAAAGCCAACTCTTCTTTGCTGAACAAGAAGGCTGAATTTTTTTTGGCTGTCGAACCACACTTTTCCATCAACCTCAATGTAGCCGTCATCCGGGTCTGTTAATCCGGCAACAATCCTCAAAAGAGTCGTCTTCCCGGCCCCGGATTCTCCAAACAAGGCAATAAACTCCCCATTCTCCACAGAAAAATCCACATCCAGCTGATCTATCCCGTGAGAGGTCCGCATTAATTTTTTGGCTCTGATTTTAATCATTTAGAACAACACCATAGATTTTCTGTTCAAATAATAAAAAATGAACAGGATAAAAAAAGAAATACCAACCAAAACTAACGAATAGAAATTAGCCGTCTGATAATTAAGCGCCTCAACCTCGCTGAAGATCATAATAGAAGCTAAGCGCGTCTGCCCGGGGATATTGCCTCCAACCATCAAAACAACGCCAAACTCTCCAATCGTATGCGCGAAAGCCATGACCAACCCGCTTAAAAGCGCCGGTTTTATATTCGGTAACATAACCTTTCTGAAGGTTTCCCAGCGCGACTTGCCTAAACAATAAGACGCCTCTATTAACACTCTCGGAAAATTCTGAAATCCTGATTTGATAGGATTAACCATAAAAGGCAGGCTAAAAATAACCGACCCTATCACCAGTCCCCAAAAACTAAAAACCACCCTGATGCCCAGTGATGACTCCAGAAACGCCCCGAGAAAATGTTTTGGGCTGAAAGCTACCAGGATATAAAAACCCAATACTGTCGGCGGCAAAACTAACGGCAGGCTCACCAGGGGCTCAATGATAAATCTAAGCTTGCTTTTAGAAAAAGCCAGCCAATAGGCTATGGGCATCCCCGTAACAATAAGAATAACTGTTGTTACAAGGGCAAGTTTAAAAGTCAAAAAGAAAGGCTGCCAATCACAATGCATCTATTCTTCTCCTGATAAAAGCGAAACTTCATTCGTTTTAACCAGCCATTCTATCTCATCACCTTTCTTTAACGCGAGCTTATCAACAGAGCGGCTCGTGATAATCGAAATAATCCGCGTATTTTTATAATTCAAAATAATCTTGGCCAGTATCTTTGAACATTCGATATGCTGAATAACACCATAAAACCTGTTTCTTAAGCTGATTGGACCGGAGAGATTCTTGGCTATAGAGACTTCGTTTTCCTTAAAAAGAATCGTGATCGCCCTTCCAACTTTTAAGTACGCGGCCGTCCGCGGAGTTTCTAAAACAACCGAACAAAAAACGTCCCCGGAAACGTCAATGTCAACCAAAGACATATGCTCGGAAGACTCAATACGAATGATTTTTCCCGAAAGTTTATTCATCGGCAGTATAACCGTACTTTTTAAAAATATCCTTTGCCCGCGGCGAAAAAAGAAAATTATAGAACCTTTTTGCTGTCTGAATATCAGAATCGCGAGCGTGCTTAAGAATAACGACGGCCTGAGCGATACGGCCATAACTTTCAGCCGGAATCTCCACCCAGTCTCCTTTTTCTCGCAGATTCGGCGTAAACACCGTTGATTTTGAAGTAAAACCTATATCCGCGGATCCGGAAACAATAAAATCATTGACCTGAGGGATACTTTCACCATAAACCAGTTTCTTATTGACGCCTTGATAAAGCTTATAATATTTCAACACATTAACCGCCTCCCGGCCGTAAGGCGCTACCCGCGGATCAGCTAAAGCTATTTTTTTAATCACTGGTTCGTTCAAAACAGCGATTCCATCAGATAAATCATTGATCCTTGTCGTCCACAAAACCAGAACTCCGTAAACGTAGACCTTCGGAGAATCAATGGTTAACCCCTCTTGATAAAGAATTTCGGGATATTCTGTGTCCGCCGATAGAAACACATCAAACGGCGCCCCGTTTTTAATCTGCTCAGTCAATTTTCCGGAAGAACCGGTAACAATATTGAGCTTGCCGCGCGATTCCTTTTCAAACGCCGATTTCAATTCATTCATTACCGGTGTCAGATTCGCGGCAACAGCCACAATGCTTTCCCCGGCAAAAACCCGGCAAGGCAACAATAGGACAAAAAGCGGCATAAGTATAATTTTTTTCATTTTAAGGCCTCCGCGCATAATATGTTAAAATTATATCCCCGGGTTTCGAATCCTCGTGTCTTTACTCTACTTTGCCCGCAAATAGTCATGGAAAATAGCTTTATATCGTTTATTCACAAATGCTTCGGCTTCTTCTTCCATTCTTTCAAATTTCTTTAATAAATCTTTCGCGAAATCCGTTAATATGGTTCCACCACCGTCTTTACCGCCTTTGATTCTTATGAGCAGGGGCTGTCCGATTCTTTTCTCTATTGAAACGACATAACTCCAGGCGCGCCGATAAGACATATTCATTCTTTTAGCCGCTTTATTAATAGAACCTGTCTCCGCGATACTTTTTAAAAGAGCGGTTTTTCCCACCCCGAAAATTAATTCTCCTTTTTTCTCAAGCCAAACTTTAGATTTAACTTTCATCCCCTTCTCCTGCTTTACCGAATCGCGGCTGTTGAAATCGTTGCGCGAAAATGGCATATCGCGTGTTACAAAAAAACAACTTTCCCGGGCAAAAAACCTCTTTCAAAAATCTCTTTCGCGGATTCTTTCCATGGCAAATCTTGTCCTGTAATAAATACCGCTAAATCCGGATGAAGATATTTAAGCACGCTCGTCCCCTCAACAATCAACCCTTTACTTTCCCCAAGCATAAGAAGGGACTCTTTTAATCCCTGCTTTAAGCCTTCTTTTGTTCGCGCCTTCAGCCAAAGAACCTGTTTTGCCCCCGCCTTTTTAAACCGATACGTGTCTTTACCTCTTTGCCCTAAGATTTTTTTATCTATCACAATATGAAATTCAGAACCAAGTTCATCACAAGCGCCGCAGTTTTTATGCAGGGGACAATTTAAACCTTTATGCCTAAGTGTTACCTTAAGACAAGACCATCCTTTTAACCGCTTAAGCAACTCCTCGACAAAAGTCGTTTTCCCAATTCCGCTATATGCTCCTGAAACAGTAATAATCTTCATACACGTCTCAAGGCAGAGCGATTTTAGCAGCGCATACCTTATATTCACCAGTCCTGGTAATATTGTCAAACGCGCTATTGGTCAAAAAATTTGTTGATGCCTCCGGATAGTGAAACGGCATCCACAATCTCCCGGGCTTTACCTTATCCCCTACATACGCCTTGACAACCAATTCACCCCGGCGCGTTATAACCTTTACCTTCTCCCCATCCTTTATACCAATCTCCCGCGCGTCGCGCTTATTCACTTCACAAAAGTTCTCCGGAGCCTTCTGAAGGCTTCCGGCCGAGCGCAGAGTCATCGTGCCTACGTTATAATGATACAGGATCCTGCCTGTCGTCAGATAGAATGGGTACGCTTCATCCGGCTCTTCCGCCGGCGGCCGATAATCCAACGCGAAGAACTTTCCTCTCCCGCGTGTAAATTCACCTTCATGCAAAAATTTTGTCCCGCAATGATCAAAATCAAAACAAGGCCACTGCAAGCCGATTTTATCTATCCGCTCATAATTTATCCCCCCGAAAAGAGACGACAAGGACGCTGCCTCATCCCAAATTTCGGAAGGATGTTTATAATTCATCCGGGCATACCCGGCCTGCCTGGCAATGGCACAAAGAATTTGCCAGTCCGGCTTAGAATCACCAATCGGCTTAATCGCCGCTCTAACCCTTTGGACACGACGCTCCGTATTGGTAAAAGTGCCGTCTTTCTCCGCGTAACTGGAGGCGGCAAACACGACATCCGCTGCTTTAGCCGTTTCACACAAAAAGATATCCTGGACAACAAGCAGTTCCAGATTTTTAAAGGCCTTTTCAACTAAGTGCCTATCCGGCTCGCTCATCAGATGGTCCTCACCCATAATAAATAAGGCTTTTATCTTGCCTTCCGCGGCTTTTTCAATCATGTCGGTAATGGTGTAGCCGACCTTGGCCGGAATTTTTACCCCATAGGCTTTGGAAAACTTTTCGTCCACCAGGGGGTCATCTACTTTTTGGTAACCAGGCAGCACGTTAGGCAAAGCGCCCATATCACATCCACCCTGGACATTGTTCTGTCCCCGCATTGGATTAACACCCGTACTCGCGCGGCCTATATGTCCCGTAAGCATAGCAAGATTAGCCGTGGAACGCACGTTATCAGTGCCGCAAATATGTTCCGTTAACCCTAACGTGTAAAATATCCCGGCCCTATCAGCCTGGGCATACATGCGCGCGGCTTTTTTAATATCTTCCTCCGGGACAAGGCAAAGCTGAGCCGCTCGCCGCGGAGTCCACTTCAATGCCATTTCTTTCAGCGCGTCAAAACCTTCCGTCCTTTTTTCAACAAATTCCTTATCATAAATATTTTCTGTAATAATCGTATTCATCATGGCATTCATCAACGCGACATCCGTACCCGGCCTGATAGGCAAAAAGATATCCGCTTTTTCCGCCAGCCATGTCTTTCGCGGATCCACCACAATCAACTGAGCTCCCCGGCGCCGGGCCTTTTTCATTTCCAGTCCGATAATCGGATGCGCCTCCGTGGGATTGGCGCCAATGACAAACAAAAGGTCCGAATCGGCAATCTCTTCAATGGAGTTCGTCATAGCCCCGCTGCCAAACGACATAGCCAGACCGGCAACCGTAGGAGCGTGGCATGTCCGGGCGCATTGGTCAATATGAGGAGAGTTAAAAACAGCGCGGGCCAACTTTTGCATCAGGTAATTTTCTTCATTCGTGCAGCGGCAGGAAGAAACAAACGCTAAACTTTCCGGGCCGTATTTTTCTTTAATTTCTAAGAGTTTTTTCACAGTGAAACTGATCGCTTCAGACCACTCCGACTCTGTTAATTTCCCGTCTTTTTTCATCAATGGCTTCTTCAAACGGTCAGGATGCTGGATAAAATCAAACGCGAAACGGCCCTTGGTGCAAAGATTTCCCTTGTTAGGAACATAACCAATCTCGGAAGTAATCTTGACAATTTCATCTTTCTCATTAACATTAATATCAAAAGAGCAGCCCACGCCGCAATAAGGACAGGTCGTCGTTACCTTTTTAAAATCATAATTTCTGCCCTTGCCTATGGCCATTTTCTCCGTCAGTGCGCCCGTAGGGCATGTGGAGACGCACTGGCCGCAAAGCTCGCATGTCGTATCCAGCAAAGAAACCCCGTAAGGAGGAGCTATCTGCGTCTTAAATCCGCGGTTACAAAAATCTATCGCCTCTGCGCCGGCAACTTCATCGCAGATACGCACGCAGCGGCCGCAAAGAATGCATTTCGCGGGAACGCGATGAATAACTTTATTAATATCGTTAACTTCCTCAAAAGGATGCGTCGCGCCTTTAAATTTACCAACCTCCACGCCATATTCATAGGCATAGCTCTGTAACTTACAATCACCGTTAGCTTCACAGGTTATACAATCTATCGGATGATCGCTTAATAAAAGTTCCAGCAGAAATTTACGAGTTTGCCGCACATTCTCCGAATCAGTAGTAATTTCCATACCTTCATTAATCACCGTATGGCAGGCAGGCAGAAAACCTCTTACTCCTTTTACCTCCACAATACATAAGCGGCAGGCGCCATATGGCTCCAATCGCGGCTCATTACATAAATTCGGGATGGAAAATCCGGCTTGTTTAGCTGCTTTTAAAATTGTTTCACCGGAAGTCGTTATAACTCGTTTACCATTAATATAAGCAATAACTTCTTTCATTCTTTTACCTCCGCAGCTATAGAAGCAACCCCCGCATCGGCCACGATAATGGCTTTTGCGGGACACTTTCCTAAACAAGCGCCGCAACGTATACATTTGTTATCCTGAATAAACGCGGCAGCGCTTCTATGTCCGCCTTCTATCGCGTTCGATGAACAAGCCTTAACACATAAACCGCACTTCTTACATTTTTCAGTTACGACCTTGTAGCGGATAAGATTTTTACAAACCTTGGCCGGACACCGTTTTTCTTTAATATGCGCGAGATACTCATCCTTAAAATAGCGGAATGTACTCAGCACAGGATTAGGCGCTGTTTTACCCAGGCCGCAAAGAGCTGTGGCCTTTACTTTTACAGCCAATTCTTCCAACAGAAGCAAATCCTTTTCCGTGCCTTCGCCGGCACAAATTAGAGTAAGGATTTCCAGCATGCGCTTAGTGCCAATGCGACAGGGCACGCACTTGCCACAGGACTCACTTTGAATAAAATCCATGAAATAACGGGCGATATCCACCATACAGTTATCTTCATTCATCACAACGCAGCCACCAGACCCCATGATGGCGCCGGCCTCTATTAATGAATCGTAATCAATAGGTGTATTTAAATGAGTGTTATCCAGACATCCACCGGACGGCCCCCCCATTTGTAAGGCCTTAAATTTCTTATTTCCGAGCATCCCGCCGCCGATGTCATAAACAATCTCTTTAATGGTAATACCCATAGGGACTTCAATGAGGCCGGTGTTTACCACCTGCCCGGTCAAGGCAAATATTTTTGTGCCCTTACTTTTCTCGGCGCCCGTTTTAGCGTAGGTCTTGCCGCCTTCTAAAATGATCAGCGGGACATTCGCAAACGTTTCTACATTATTAATATTGGTAGGCTTACCCCATAAACCTTTCTGCGCCGGGAACGGAGGCCGCGGGCGCGGCATGCCGCGCTTTCCTTCAATAGAAGCCATTAAAGCGGTCTCTTCCCCGCAAACAAACGCGCCGGAACCTTTTTTAATCTTAATACGACAGTTAAACCCGCTATTGAGGATATTCTTTCCTAAATAGCCGTGTTTTTCCGCTTGTTGAATAGCAATATTGAGCCTCTCCACTGCCAAGGGATATTCGCTGCGCACATAGATATACGATTCGGCGGCTCCAATAGCAAAGGAACCAATAATCATCCCTTCAATAACGGAATGCGGATCGCTCTCTAACAAACTCCTATCCATAAAAGCGCCGGGATCTCCTTCATCCGCGTTACAAATCATATATTTAACATCTCCCGCGGCATCGCGGCAAAGTTTCCATTTTAAGCTGGTACGAAATCCTCCGCCACCCCGTCCGCGCAGCCCGGAATCTTCGAGTTCGGCAATAATCGTATCCGGTCCCATTTTTAAAGCTTTGGCTAATGCCCGGTAGCCTCCGGCGGCCAAATAATCCTCTATATTCTCCGGATTTATATATCCGCAACGGCTAAGAATTTGTCTTTTTTGTTTGGCCATAAACGGTAATTCTTCGTAAGTATTGATCCCTTCATAGAGTTTGCCCGCGTTTACCCGCGACTGTCCCAACGCCAGCCTGCTCACTACCCGGCCATTCCGCACATGTTCGTCAAAAATAGCCGCGACATCCTCAGGAGTGACATTGCCGTAAGTAACCCTGCTTTTACCGGGTAAAACAATGTCCAATAACACTTCCTTGGAACACATTCCGATACAGCCTGTCTCCACTATTTCAGCGTTTATTTTTTGCCGGGCAATTTCCTTTTTTACAGCATCCAACACGGCCAAAGCGCCTGCCGCCCCGCCGCAGGTAGCCATACCAATAAATATCTTTATTTTTTTGTCGTCCATGGCGCTCCTCTTTCCAGGAAATTATTTTTTCTTGATAATTCCATCTATCTTATCCGCGGTCACATGCCCATACACGTCTTTATTGACAGTAATTACCGGAGCTAAACCGCAAGCCCCCATACAGGCGATCTTTTCCAAAGTATATGTGTTGTCCGCAGTAGTCTGCCCCTCTTTAATATGCAGTAATTCCTCTAATTTAGCCAGATTACGGCCGGCGCCTTTAACATGGCAGGCCGTGCCGCAGCATACTTTAATAATATTTTTACCGCGGGGATACAAATAAAACTGAGAATAAAAAGTCAGGATGCCAAACAACCGGCTTTGATTAACGCGGCATGTTGTCGCAATATGCTCTACCGCCTGTTTAGGAACATAACCGAATTCCTCCTGGACATCCTGTAGGATAGCCATAACGGCGTCTTTCTCCCCGGCATATCTGTCGATAATCTTTTGTGTTTTGTCGATAAAATCCATATCATTCCTCCTGGACAAGCTCAATGCGCGGGTAAATTACCTTAATAATCTCCCGCGTGATTTTTTAATTCGCGCGATATCTTCAGGCGTATTAATATTTCTGAAAGCATTCTTAAATTCAGAAGTATCCTCCAAATCCAAGTAATAAACATTAACCGTCTTTAAAAAGTTTCTTATCGAGTAATCGCCGCTGTTATTGTTCAAGTACCATGAGAGATTATCTTTTAGACCCTTTTTATATACGGCGTGAAGCGGCTCTATTTCCCCGTTTCTCCGAGGCACAATAGCATCGTAATCCGCTTGATTAAAATTATCCCATAGCTTTAGGATTAAGTCCCCGCGTAAAAAAGGCATATCGCAGGCAACAAAAAAACCCGCTTCTTCTTTCATATAAGACAATCCCGTATATATTCCGCCTAATGGCCCGGCGCCATTGATGATGTCTTTTACTACGGTTATTCCTTCCAGGGAATAATTACGTTTTTCATTAGTAACAACCAGTATTTCGGAAAATAATTCTTTTAACACCAGGATGCTTCTTTGTAATATCGATAGGCCGTTGACTATCAATCCGGCCTTATCGACTCCGTTCATCCTCTTATTTTCCCCGCCTGCTAAGATTATTGCTGAGGAAACAATCTTTTTAGACATCCGCTTCTTTTTTTCCCCTGCCCCCTATATCCCGCACTTTTAATTCAGACACAATCCCTAACGAATCCGAGAATCAACAATCAGGGAAGAACCCAAAAAATTCGGGGATTATCCTTTGCTTATTGTTGAATTTGTTTATTTTCTACTCCTTTAACATATACCATCCAATAAAGCAGCCCTACAAAGATCGCTCCTCCGATTATATTGCCGATACTTACAGGAATTAAATTTTTCAAGAAAAAGTTATGCCAGGTTAAACTTGTTAAATCTATGCCTTGCGGGACAATCTGCCCGGAAGATTTTAAAAATATACCAAAAGGAATAAAATACATATTTGCCACACAGTGCTCAAAGCCGCAGGCAATGAATGCCATAATAGGGAAAAAACAGGAAAATATTTTTCCTACGACATCCCTTGAGGCTAAGGCCATCCAAACCGCAAGACACACCAGCCAATTGCACAATATACCCCTCGTTAATGCCTCGGTAAAGGTCAGGTTCATGCGAAAATTCGCCAGTTTCAGGGCATTTACCCCCACCCCGTTATCTCCCATTTTCCAAAGACCAGTGTTAAAGAAAAGATAGGCCAGAAATATTGCTCCGGCAAAGTTTGCCGCATATACAACACACCATTTAAACAGCATTTTCCACAGGGATGATTTTTTATCCAGCACGCTCATTAACATTAGGTTGTTGCCTGTAAAAAGCTCTGCTCCGGCAATTACAACAAGCATCAGACCCAGCGAAAAAACCGCTCCGCAGATCAACCTGGACAAGCCTACACCTACATAGTTAACAGCATCATAGCCTACAACTGTAATTAAACAAGCGCCGAAACCAATATAGACCCCGGCCAAAATTCCAAGAATAGTTAATTTAAAAATAGACGCGTTTACCTTATGAACACAAATAGTCCTGCTTAAGTTATCCGCGATAGCCGCCGGCGCCCGGCAATCTATTTTTACCGTTACTTCTTCTATATCTTTTTTCGTTTCTGACATGGCCTCTCCTTTCTTAAAGTAAAACACAACCCCAAGTTAAGTCTTATGACGCGGCAAAATATTGTCCTAACGAGATATTGAAATCATTCACAGGCGTTCTTTCATTAGTAAAGACCTTTACCCCTGTTTTAGTTAACTTCTTAATTGTCTTTTCTTTTAAAAATCTGTTCTGAAACACTCCCCCGCTTAAGGCCGCGTTTTTTATGCCCGATGTTCGCGATAATTTCCTTATCATCTGTAAGATAATTTCAGCCATAGAATTGTGAAACGTCGACGCGATAAGACGTCTGTCCCTGCCCCGCGTTAAATCCATCCGCATCCGGAGAAAGATATCGTCTGTATCCACTATATAACATCCGTCTTTTGAAACGATAGTAAATTCATAGTGAGCCTCCACCGTTTCATCGCAAAGCGCCTCTAACTTTATCGGTCCTTCTGCTTCGTACGCGGCATATTCACACACACCCAAAAGCGCCGCCGCGGCATCAAAAAGTCTGCCCGCGCTGGAAGATAACGGTGAATTGATCCTTTTGGCCAGCATCTTCAGCACTAATTCTTGTTCTTCCCGCGGAACTTTCTTGAGAAAAGGAAAGGCCTGGCTGCCTAAAATACTCAAGGCCATCCGCCAAGGCTCGCTGACTGCCTTATCCGCCCCGGGCATCATCCTATATTTGAGATGCCCCAGCCGTTGGAATCCCTTTTTACTTACCCGGAGAAACTCTCCTCCCCATAAATTACCGTCCTGCCCAAAACCCGTGCCATCAAAAGACACGCCCAGTATATCTTTCTTCAACTGATGTTCCTGCATAACACTGGCAATATGGGCATGATGATGCTGCACCGGTAGCAGCAAATTGGCCGTAAATCCCTGTGCGAAAATTGAAGAAAAATACTGCGGGTGCATATCACAGGCAATAATATCCGGCTTAATTCCCTTTACGGCTTTATAGATATGCCTTTTGAATAAGGCCAGATTCTCCGGATTGCTCAAGTCCCCTATATCCGGTCCAAAAGTAAAGGCAGTGCCTCTGGCCAGTAAAAACCGGCTTTTTATATCCGCGCCTAAGGCAAGAATTATTTTAGGCATAATACGTCATTCAATATCAAAAGAAACGACCTCCACCCGCGAACCGGGGAAAAAGGTAATTTCCAGGACAGCTCCCTCTAACAACGTTCCTTTGGCCAAAATATTAAAAGTCTCCCTGAATGAATCTTCGCCCACCGCCGTCAGCATTCCCACTTTCAGTTTTACTTTAGAAACACGCTTCGCCCCTTCCTTCCGGGCATGCGTATTTATTCCCTTGATTACCGGCTCGATTAAATGGGTTTCGTGCATGATTTCCTGTCCCTCTGATTCGGGC
>JAZDEE010000177.1:0-5171 GCA_043809065.1 Candidatus Omnitrophota bacterium
GTGCGCGCGCCCGCGGCGGCCGCGCCTACACAGGCGCTCATCGCGCTGTGCTCAGACTCTACCGGACTCATCTCCGTGCGCACACGCCCGTCGGCAACGAACTGGGCGTAAGTCATGACAATCTCTGTCTGCGGTGTAATCGGATAGGCAGCAACGACATCCGGTTCAATCTGGCGCATCGCCTCGGCTGCCGCCTGATCCCCGGTCAATGGTATAAATTTAGTCATACATTCTCTCCATTCTCTATATTTCTATAAACAATAAACCATAAACGATCAGCCAATTATTATTCCATTTTAATGCATTTTACCGGGCAAACGGACGCGCAAATACCGCATCCTTTGCAATGGTCTAAATCAAAGCCAACCATCTTTTTGTCTTTGACCAGGATGGATGAATCCGGGCAATATATCCAGCAGAGCAGACAGTTGGTACACTTTTTTTCATCCTTCACCGGCTTATAAGTCCGCCACTCGCCGGTTTTATATTCCGCGGCGCTGCCGGCTTGATCAATTAGTCCGCCGATAGGAATCTCTTTCCAGCTTTTTTGTTTCATTGATGTTACCTCTTTTCCCTATATTTCTATAAACTATCAACCATCAACTAATTTATTCGGACAGGCACAGGGGCCTGTCCCTACATTTATATTATATTTATATAAACCATAAACTATCAACTATAAACCGATTCGTAGGCGCGTTTAATGCCGGCGATATTGGCATTGGTTTTTTCTTCGCCGATTTTCTTGAGAAATTTGTTTTTAATGCTTTCGTATAAATCGGTTATTTCCACTAACGGCGCGACCTTTAACAATGCCCCCAGCATCGGCATATTCGGCATCGGCTGGCCTAAGGTATCCAAGGCAATCCTGCTCGCGTCCACCACTACTATTTTACCTTTGTTAAAACCGGTTTTTTGGCGCACAACTTCTATGGATTCGGAAGTATTGACGAGCAGAATGCCTTCCTCGGTTAACCCTTCCACAATCGCCGGACTCAACAAGGTCGGGTCAATCACCACCACATATCCCGGATTGGCCACACTGCAATGCACGTTGATTGGTTTGGTGCTGATGCGGGTATACGTGCGCACAGGAGCGCCGGCCCGCTCCGGACCATATTCCGGAAAGGCCTGGATATATTTTCCCGCCTCTAAGGCCGCTTCCGCTAAAAACTGCGCCGCCGTTTTCGCGCCCTGGCCGCCCCGGCCATGCCAGCGCACTTCAATTAAATCCTTCATTTTACCTCCTCACTTTCAACGAAAAAATAGAGAAAATAATCCCTACCTTTAGTCTAAAATGAAAATTTTTAGACGGGGATTTTAATTATTCGGATAAGGGTAAAATCTGTCTCTGCGTTTATGTTATATCTATATTTTAACACAGGTCAAGATCTGTTTCCGGACAGGCCTTAGGCCTGTCCCTACTAAATCTCCTGCCTGCCTTGTAACGCCCGGCACAAGGTTGTTTGGTCGGCATACTCCAAATTGCCGCCGGCCGGAATCCCACAGGCAATGCGGGTGGCTTTTACGCCCCAGGACTTAATCAGTTTAGCCAGATATAACGCCGTAGTCTCGCCGGCCGTATCCGAATTAGTAGCCACAATGATCTCTTTTACCGCGTTCTCCTGATTTTCCTGTATCCGCTTTTTTAAACTGCCAATCTTTAAGTCTTCCGGGCTCACTCCATCCAGCGGGGAAATGGCGCCCAAAAGCACGTGATAAACCCCCTGATAAAAACCGGACTTCTCAATGGCTATCAAATCCCTGGGTTCTTCCACCACGCAAATAGTGCTTTTATCCCGGCGGGAATCCTGGCAGATAACGCACAAAGTCTCTTCGCTTAAGTTATGGCAAACTTCACAATGCCCCAAATTCTGTTTGGCCTTGAGCAAGGCGTAGGCGAAATCTTTGACCTCTTCAAGGGGGCTTTTTAAAATATGCAAGGCCATCCGTTCGGCACTCTTGGGCCCGACTCCGGGAAATTTGGTAAATTCTTCAATTAAATTATGTAATAATTTGGAATAGGCCACGCTAACGCTCCGCGCTGCCGGAAATAACCTTGCCTTCAAACAGGTCCACGGCTTCCTGTATAATCGGCGAATAAACTGTTTCCGGCGCCGTCTCCGGAGCCGCCTGTTGCCGCGGCAGTAACGGCTCCAGGTCTTTGCTTAGAATAAATTGTATCTTGATATCCTGTTGGAAAACCTCTTTGGCCTTTTCTTCTACTACCCGGATGTTTTCCGGACGTTCCAGGGTCTCTTTATAAAAACCGCATTGGGCCGGAAAGGCCACCGTTAAAACGTTGTCCTGCCAGTTAGATATTTGTCCAAACTCTAATGAAGAGGCGATAAATCCCCGCCCCTCTCTTAAAAGGCCAATCAGCTCCGGCCAATGTTGAACAAAAACTTCAGTATGTTGTTCGGGTTTACCATTCTCCTGTCCCGCTTGTACCGAACAGATAGGCGGGGCTGTTGGCTTTTGCTCCGCTATGACTTCCGCGCTAACCGCCGGAAGGCGGGATTTCTCCTCTAATCGCGCGCCTGCGCTGACCGGCGCGTTTCTTTCCGTTGGTCCGGAACGCCCGCGCAGATTTTGTTCCAACCGGGAAATCTTCTCGATCAGCTCCGTCAAAGAAGCGAGTTTTTCCCGCTGGGTTAATTTAACGCAAGCCATCTCGACTATCGCGCGCGCGGATAATGTCCGCCGTAAATTTTCCTGAACGCGGGTAAGCACATCAAATATGTAAAATATTTCTTCTATAGACAGCTGTCCGCTTTGTTCCGTGATGGCGCAAACTTGCTCTTCCGGCAGTATAATCAGCGCTGCCGCGCTCTGCTTATTGAGCAGTTTACTCACCAAAATATTACGGAAATGTTCCATCAGTCCGCTTACGAACTGCGGAAGTTCTTTTCCTTGATTGCTTATTTCCTCGATTAACAGCAGTATTCCCGCTCCGTCGTGTTCGATAATCTTCCGGGCACCGTTGGAAACCATATCAAAATTCATCAGGCCCAGCATAGAGCTAACGTCTTCTACCCCGGCCGGACCCCGGCAAAACGACCCTAACTGGTCTAAGATAGATTCAGCATCACGCATACTGCCGCCGGAAGCCCGGGCAATATAGGGAAACGCCTCCTGCTTAATATCCAATTTTTCCTGCCGGGCAATATCGGCAAGCTTTTCCGCCACGGCAGTAACTGAAAGCGGCTTAAAATCAAACCGCTGACAGCGGGAAATAATAGTCGGTAAAACCTTTTCCACCTGCGTGGTGGCAAAGATAAACTTCACATGCGCCGGCGGTTCCTCCAGGGTTTTGAGCAGGGCATTAAACCCATCGGGAGTAATCTGATGCACTTCATCAATGATGTAAATCTTAAACGAACATTTGGCCGGAGAGAATTTGATATTCTCTCTTAATTGGCGGATTTGGTCAATACCCCGGTTGGACGCGCCGTCTATTTCCAGCACGTCTAAGCTGCGGCCTTCGGCGATTTCCCGGCAGGATTCGCACTTGTTACAAGGTTCCGGAGCCGGCCCGCTTTCACAACTTAAGGCCATAGCCAGAATTCTGGCCATGGAAGTTTTCCCCACACCACGCGGGCCGCTGAACAAATACGCGTGCGCTACGCGGTTAAGCGAAATCGCGTTTTTTAAAGTAACAGCGATATGCTCCTGCCCAATTATCTGTTCAAACTTTTGCGGCCGCCATTTACGCGCTAAAACAAGATAGCTCATTTTGCTTCTTTATGTTTGTTCGTGATGTCCATTTCCCGCCCACACAAGCTAAAACAGACCAACGCTGCTTATTGCTCCTGCTGGTCTCCCTGCGGCTGTTCTGTTGCCTGGTTATGTAATTGCTGCTGCATTTGTTCCTCGCTCATCGCTGCCGGCTGGGGAGCGTATTGGCTAATAAATCCGGCAATTTTTTCGGCCTCGTCAGGATACTGCCGGGAAAAGGTATTAAATACCTGCATAAATCTATCCAGGGCATCCATCCCTTTGGCCATATCCGCCTTTTGTTCGTCGGTCAGTGATTCCATCGCGGTTTGCGCGCTTTCCGCGTTAACCTGAGCTTGCGCCACGGATAACTTCTGCGCCTGTTCTATAGACGCCTGCAAAGTGCCGATATTCGCTTTGATAAACGTTTCCGACGCTGCTACACATTCTTCGGAATTAGCTATATTGTTTTCAATAACATCGGCTAACCCTTTATAAAAATCATACATCGGATTATAATCCTGCGCGTAAGCCACAGGCGCCATCACTAACAACGCCGCGAAAAGAAACCCAAGAATCCGTCGCATCTGTTTCTCCTTTCAGTAATTATTAGTTCTTCTTTTTTTATATAATCTATAGTTATTGCCCAAATGAACATTCCCACACAGCATACCCCGGGAAAATTACCGCTAATTTGGACACGTATCTTTTGTTTGGCGGAGAGGCCGGGATTCGAACCCGAGGACCCGGTTTGAGCCAGGTCAACCGCTTAGCAGGCGGCTCCTTTCAACCACTCAGGCACCTCTCCTTAATGAGCACATAACTTACGGAACGAAGTGACATAAGTTGTCGTGCGAATTAACTCCGAGCGAGTGCGGGTAAATTGTCGAAGAGAATTTACCCTCGTGGTTACGAGCCGGAGTAAGTAATCCCTCATTCCGACCAACACTACAACTTATTATATAATATCAAAAAATTTAATTCGGGCCTTGCCTGCCTTGCCGGCAGGCAGGCAAGGCCCGCCCCTACTTAAAAAGGGAATTCCTATGCAATTAAATTATCTACTTCTTCCCCAACGCCCTTTGCTTCTGAAAAAAACTGCTTATCAGGGAAGCGCACTCGGAAGATAAAATTCCCGTAGTCAGCTCCACGCGATGATTAAATTTTTTCTCAGCCAAAACATCCAATACAGAGCCGCAGGCCCCGGCTTTGGGGTCAAAGGCGCCAAAAACCACCCGCTCAATCCTGGCCCAAATCATCGCGCCGGCGCACATAACACAAGGCTCTATTGTAACATAAAGCGTACAGTTTAGCAATCGCTCACTTTGGAGAAAATTAGCCGACTGGGTCAGGGCAATCATTTCGGCATGGGCGGTAGGATCTTTCAGCAGTCTGGTCTGATTATGCGCGCGGGCAATAATTTTACGTTCATGCACGACTATCGCGCCAATAGG
>JAZDEE010000178.1:0-3208 GCA_043809065.1 Candidatus Omnitrophota bacterium
AATATAATCGTCAAACCTTATCGTGCCCCGGTTAATCAGTTCGGTTACCCGGCGCATTCTCTCCGTCAAATACGGATGCGTCGCAAGATAGGCGCTGCGTACGGGCTTATCCCTCTCAGTCTCTTGTAATAGGTCCAACACCGCCAAAATCGCCTGCGGATTATACCCGGAAAGAGCCAGATACCTTACCGACAAAGAATCCGCCTGCAATTCATCATCCCGCGAATAAGAAAGCATCAATTCATTGATGCCGCTAAGCGCATTTCTTTTCGATTGCGCGTCCATACTCGGTGTCGTTCCAACCAAAACGGCCACAACGCTGTATCCCAAAGAGCCCTGCAGCCTTTTAATGCTGTGCCGGGTGGTAATATGCGCCAGTTCGTGCGCCAGGACCGCAGCAACCTCATCATCGCTGTCTTTGATTTTTTTCCAGAGGCCCTCAAAGACATAGATATACCCTCCCGGCAGGGCGAAAGCGTTCACCTCTTTCTCGTCTAAGAGAGCAAAATGATACTTTATCTCCTGGCGATCACAAACCTGAACAATTTTTTCTCCGATATGCTGCAGGCGCTTCTGTTCTAAAGGATCCTCTTTTAATTTAAATTTTTCCTCAATTACCTTTGACAGCGAATTCCCGATGCCTACTTCTTTTTCCGTGGAATAGAAATACACCTCTTCCTGCTGGGTAGCCGCGTTGTAATACCGCTGCATGCACCCAAAGCAAGATAAAGTTACCAGCGCACAAGTAAACAGCCGCAAAAATACTTTCATATGGAATATTATATAGATTATTCGGCTTTGTTTCAATGCATCTGGTATTTTTGCTGGCCCCGGACTACATACCATTTGATAAAATTATAGCTGATGCCGGCCGCTTCCACTTTGATCCCCCGGATACGGCGGGAAACTATGGGCAAACTGTCCGGCGTGTATAAAAATATGTACGGCTGTTCTTCGTATATAATGCTGTGAATTTTGTGATAGATTTCTTTACGCTTTTCCTGGTCAAAAGTCCGGCGTCCCTCAACAAGTAACTCATCCACGGCTTCGTTTTTAAATCCGATAAAATTAAACTCTCCTTCTTTTGTCTTGCTGGAATGCCAGATGTCATAGATGTCCGGGTCCTGCGACAGCGACCAGCCTAAAAGCACGGCTTCAAATCTGCGCTTGTTGATAAATTCGCTGATAAACGTACTCCATTCCACAACCCTTATCTTTACTTTTATGCCGATATTATCCAGCCGTTTTTGGATGATTTCCGCGGCCCGTTTGCGTTCTTCGTTGCCCTGATTGGTGATAATCGTGAATTCAAATACTTTACCGTCTTTTTGCAGATAGCCTTTTTCATTTTTTACCCAGCCGGCTTGGCGCAGAAGTTCTCTTGATTTATCCGGATTGTAAGGGGCGGATATGACCTCGCTGTTATACGCCCAGGAACGCGGGGCAAAAGGACCGGTACAAGCTGTGCCTAATCCTAAAACGATCCCTTGAATTATCTCCTGTTTATCAACGGCGCAGTTTATTGCCTGCCGGACCCGCTTGTCTTTAAATTTGGGGTCATTTAAATTCAACCCCAGATACGTAAAACTAAAACTCGGATAACGGAATTTCTGATAATATTTTTTGAAAAACGCGGTATTTGTCTGCCGCACGTATTGCAGGCTGGAAAGCCCCATATAATCAATCCCCAAATTCTGCAGTTCCAGAAACATCGTTGCCGCGTCCGGGATAACCCGGAATATATACGTATCGATATAGGGCCGCCCTTCGAAATAATCGGGATTTGATTCGAGTACGATTAATTCCTGCGTCTTCCATTCTTTAAATTTATAAGGGCCGGTACCGACAGGATGCCGGGAGAAAGGAGTGGTGTTTAAATCCTCATCTTTTAAGATATGCTCCGGGATAATATTCATCGTCCAGCTCGCGAGTGCCGGCGCAAACGGTTCCGGATAAGTCAGCTTAATTGTGTAATCATCGATAACTTCCAGCGACTTTACTTTTTCGAAATCCCCGCTATAAGGAGTTTTAACATTCGGGTCAATAAGCTTCTTATAAGTAAACGCGACATCTCGGGCCATAAACGGCTTACCGTCATGCCACCTTACGCCGCGGCGCAGATGAAAAACGATCGCCAGCCCCTCCTGCTGAATCTGCCAACTTTCGGCTAAGTCGCCGACAATATTCAAATCCTTATCGTATTTCACGAGCCCGTTGAAAAGCAGGCCGCAAACCTGGCTGGAAGCGCTGTCGGAAGCGAGAACCGGTACCAGGGTCCGCGCATCCGCAATAGAAGAGCTGCTAAGCGCATCGCCGTATGCCGGCACATCATCTATTTCGCCTTCCGGTATCAGAGAAGGTTGTCCGGTGCAACCGGACAATACGATAACTGATAAAAAAAATACCGCAATTTGCGGTAAAATCCCGGCCACAATTTTCACTTGTTTTGCAATTTTAACCAAAATAAAAATTTGCTTTTAACCTGTTCATTAAAACTTTATTTATCTGCCCCCGCCGGTTCTTTATCGGCTATGGCCTTCTGTTGATTATTTTCTACCGCCTGTTTTTCCGCGTCTTGAGATACGGTTTCCTTATCTTTAGTCTCTTTTTTAAAAACCTTCTGCATTTGCTCGGTAACTTCTCCCTTCAAAAGCTCCCGCTGCACGACAGAGCCAGCCCGTTTATGCGAAACAAGAGCTAAGGCAAGACTCGTAAACATAAACACAATCGCTGAGGTCGTTGTGGCCTTGGTCAGAAAAGTCGAGGTTCTCGTGCCGAAAATAGTACTCTGGCCGGAACCGCCGCCGAACATTTCCGATAACACTTCCCCTTTTCCGCCCTGGACCAAAATAATGAATATCAAAAATAAGGAAACGATAACATGGATAACAAGTAAAAACATGTACATTTTATATTCCCTCCTTAAATGAACACATTACTTATGGAGCACAAGCGACATAAGTAATCTGTGTGAATTTATCCCGCCGAATATAAGAAAAATTATAAAAGAATTTTTATTATATCGTATGAGACGGGGTCCGCCTCTATTCTTCTATTAATGAGCCCCACCCTGGCGGGGCGAATTATCCCTCAAGTTATTAGAAAAATTTCTTAGAAATTTTTCAATCGTTTACGCCGAGGGGGCACCACCTCTATTTACCCCTCCTTGGCGGGACGAATTATATTTTTTTTATTTCTGACAGCTGGC
>JAZDEE010000179.1:0-9034 GCA_043809065.1 Candidatus Omnitrophota bacterium
AGGAATCGAGAGACTTCCCGCTGCAAGCTGTCCGATATGATCCCACCCCCAACCGTTTCGATACCGTGCCCGTACTATAACACGAACAAGTCAGCACGGCCTGCTCAGGATTCAACTCTACCCTGGTTATCTCCGGTTGAAACTTTGCTTTTCCAGGCATATTATCCCCCCTTTTTTTGCCGGTGGTTTCCTGCCGTGAGTTACAGTAAAAAAACTACCCGGCTAACCAATACCCTAACTTATTGCCTTTATCTCGGCCAAGTCCTTCAGAAATATCGTCATTTTCTGCTCTATTTCTTCCGGAGTAGTGTCAAACCTTTTCAAAATTTCATCTTTAATCCCGGATAGTGTCCTTTTCCCATCTATCAGGCCCCACACCTCCGTAGCCACTTTATTCAAGGTATAGATACAGTTGATTTCGTCTGACGTTTTATAGACAGGCATAAGTATTGTTTCCTCTTCAATGACCCTGGTTACCATATCCGGATTCTTCTGTAAAATTGTGTCCTTCTCCATTGTTTTCTGCCCTCCCTGTTCTCCATCTTTAGCCTCATTATATCATTTTTACCTGTCCTATGTGAAACTTTTTCAGTATGGAAACCGTCCTGCTTATCCAAGGCGCGCACCCAATAATCCCACGATTAATTAAATGCCGCCTTGTGCCGGTGAGACGACATATCCGGCCTTTTTTGATCATCCCTATAGCCTTGCCCAGTATGAGTCCCTCCCGGACATATTCCGCCGGCGACGCAGAGTTATCTCCCCGCGCATAAAGCGCTGGCCCTTTTGCGTCAGCCGTCTTTACCAGACGATGACACACTGTTTGTCCATCCTGGCGGTACAAAATGATATCTCCCACTCGCAATTCCTTCACAGGAATCCTTTTAACCACCAACTTTGTGCCCGGCCTTAAAAACGGCCACATACTAAAACCGCTGGTTTGGAAAAAAAATACGCCGGAAGAGTCTCCGGTTTCATTGAGATTGCTTCGTTCCGAAACTTCAGGACTCGTAATGACGAGCAAAGGAACCTCTTCGCCCTCCCTATGATAACACGAACAAGGCCTCCTGCTATTTATTCGCTCAAACGGCTTCTTCATTAAAGTAACTAATCCCTTTAAAGGAATATACAGCCAGCGCAGATAGTAGAAAAAGGCCGTCTTTACCGTATACGGCGCCAGACCATAATATTTGGCGAACTGTTCTTGAGGAATATTCAGGATATATTTAACCGGCTCCCATATATTATCATATAGCAGGAAATGGCTGGCGAGATAAGTTTTTTTCAAGTCTTCTTCCGGAGAAAAAGCTTTCCGCTCTATGAAGTATCTCACCAGTTTTCCTTTCCAGGAGGGAACATTTAGGTCCCGCAATATTGCCCACGGCAGGGGAAAATCCAGCAACTTCAGCTGCGACAGCGCAAAAAACATAGTCGCCCGCATCTTCCCCCGGCGTAATTCCTGTGAAATATAATCCCAGTCCAATTCATTTTTGTATTTATTTAACAATAGCCCTATGTCGCAGACATACTTCAGGCAAAACATCTTGCCAAACCGGCGGTTATGCAAAGCCAGACTGAAAAGGGTGTCTTCCGGGGAAAGCAATTTTATGTTTTTCTCTCTCCGTGAACTGGTCCTTAGCCTGTCCCACAACAGCGGCAGAATTTTCTGGTTATCTCTTTTAAAATCCAGCGCCCAATGCAGTTCAACTAAAAGAGATTTCCTATGTGCCTCTCTGTTAAAGCTTAAATGACATTGTTTTTGCCTCCAATACTCCTCTTTTAGTCCGCCCAGGTCTTTAATATACCCCAACCCTTGCAATATCCTTTCCGACACCTTTAGTGATTCTTCTCGGACTAAAACATCGATGTCCACCATTGGCCGGACGGGCTTTTGATAATATAGGTCCTCCACCAAGCCTAATCCTTTAATCGGGACCACATCTATGCCCTGCTGCGCAAAGGCATCGGCAATCCGCGTAAATTCCTGCCGGAAAAATTCTGTACGCCATAAACCATAGTAGTAACTCTGTCTCAAGAATTCCCGCATCTCTTCCGCTAAGTTATAGGCATATCTTTTCAGGCTAAGATAGGCAAAAGGAGCTAATTCATGATAGGAAATAAGCGCCTTGAATCTTGGCCAATTTATGTCCGGATTGCGGAGAAGATTTTCCAGTTTGCCTTGCTCTGTATTCCCGGTTACCTCCCGGGCAATAAATAGGACCAACGCGCATTCAGGAGCAAATTGTTTTTTAACGGCTTGCTCATTCATTCCTCGCATATCTCCCCATCCATAAACCGTCAACCTCGCAGGACAGTTCTAATTTCAGGTTTTCCGCGCACCACTTGAGCACAGACTGCGAATTGCCGCACAATTTCCCAGTGCGCCCCCAGTCAGAAGCAAGCACCCAGAGCTTTTTAAATTTCAGCCCGGGAATTTTAGCCAGGGGAATTGTATGAGCATCTTCGTCAACAGGCCTTTGCCAGCTTGTATCGGGGATTCCCGGGTCAAAAAAATAATAACAGGGAAACATCCCGCTGTAATATTCAAAAGGAGACAGGATAGACTCATTAGTAAAAGCGATAATGTCTCCCGGTTCTATATGGTTCTCAATAAATCCGGCTGCCGGTTTAACCGGCTTTTTCGTATAAGTGCCCCGGTGATGTATTTCCGGCGGATACATCAAATCCTGGGAATACCTGAAATTACTAATAAGAAGAATTCCTATTAACCCGAATAATGCTCCTGTCCTTTTCACTCCCCGGAGAGCAGTCACTCCCCAAGATAGAATAAGATAAAAATAAGGACTGAAGATAATTAATCCCCGGTCCAAATATACAGAGAAAAACAGCTTGGAAAAAGCAAAAACCGCCAGCAGGGGAAGCAGAAAAAGGAACAGGCAAAAGAAAAGACCCGCTCTTTGTTCTTTCTTTCTGTATACCGCGGCACCCGCGCAAACAAAAAGCAAGAGCACAGCCATATCCGCAATTAAGTATAAAAGAGCGCTTCCATGATAGCCCAGCACAAAATTCTCCAGAGTAACGCGTAAAGACTGCCCCATGGGCACCGGTACCCAAAATCCCTTTTTTACAGTAAGAAACTTGTGTAAGAATCTGGGCAGATACAGAACAAAGCCCAAAGCGGGCATTAAAAAGTAAATCGCTTCTTTAAGAGATAGCTTTCTTCTTTTAATAAATAGAAAATACAAGGTTTGGGCAATAAACAAAAAAATATAAAAGTAGTTAGTATAGAATCCGGTGAGCGAAATAAGGACAAAAGATATCCATATCTTTGTCTTCTTTTCTTTTAACGCCCGGGAAAAACAAAAACTGGATAATAAGCCGATAAATAAAACCATACTGTAATCACGCGCTTCCTGGGCATACCAAAGGTGAAAGGGCGACAGCCCCATCAAAAACGCGCCGATCACGGCTGTTTTTTGGTCAAAAATCTCCTTCCCTAAAAGATAAACCAGAACAACAGAAAAAAAGCTGAATAACAGCGAGGGGAAACGCAAAGAAACCTCGGAAAATCCCCATAATTGCGTCCAATAATGCAAAAATATTCCGTAAAGCGGGGCATTCCAATTCCCCCAGGGAAAGCGGGCATAGCTGACGGTAAATATCTCATCATACCATAGTTCATGCGCGCCTAAATGATAGAACCGCAATAAAAAGAAAATTAGAAAAATAAATATAAGACCAAAGCTTGGCCAACAATAATTCGAAAAAAAACACCGCTGCCTCATTTTAAGAATCCCATCCTATCCGGTTTCTCAGATAATGATTAGTAACCAACAAATAAAGCAACCGCGGCAGGTCATAACATATTAAAGGGAAAACCTTACGGCAATAGTTGGCTATCCCTTCGTTCTTGGCAATGGCATAATATCTATTGCGGAAAGAAAGATATTGTCTGAGCCTCCTATTAGTGCCGGAACTGTCGCCTTTATGGTAACATACGGCCTGCGGGACAAACAGACACCGCCAGCCTTTCCTCCGCGCCCGCCAGGCTAAATCCACATCCTCGGCCAGAAAGAAGAACCGCTCATCAAAAAAACCGGTATCTTCCTTAAGGTCTTCCAGCATCCGGCGGCTAAACAAGGCACAGGCCGAACACGCCCCAAAAATATATTCAGGACCTTGAATCCACGCTTTATCCTTCCTGCCCCGCCCAATATCATAAAATCTTCTCCACCAGGACAAATATATTCCGCAGGAATAAATTCTTCTTTTATCGTCGCGCAATATCTTTGGCTGCAAGATCCCCGTCTCTTTGGGCAAAGTTTCCAGAATTGGGCGTATGTTTAAAAAAAAGCCCGGGGATAGCACGGTATCGCAGTCTAAGGTCAACACCCATTCCCCCGCGGAAATCTCTATCCCCTGATTCCTGGCTCGACAAGCGCCTAAGTTTTTCTGATTGGCAATTAATTTAGCCCCGGGAGAAATTTTCCTAACTATTTCAACCGTATCATCGGATGAACCATTATCCACAACAATAATCTCGCAATCCCTGTTTCCCTGCCCCGCTGCAGATTCAAGACAAAGACGAATTGAACTGCGGCTGTTAAAAGTAACAATAACGATAGAAATCACACCCGTTTCTCCTATGACCGTTATTCCTCCTACGCAGACAGATGGCGCCGTCAAAAATATAAATTTTAATCACCAGCAATCACCAAGATACATCCAATAACAATAACCAAGAAACAAGAAACAATCACCAAACAAATCCCAATATCCAATAATCAAACACCAAACAAAACCGTGAGAACGGCCCGTTCGGGGAACGGGCCCTACAATTATCCTCTATCTATTATTTGGTTATTGGAATTTGGTAATTGCCGCCTTTAGTGAGCCTCGCCTTCGGCGGGGTTATTGTTTGGTTATTGTATCTTGGTGCTTGATTATTAATCAAATCTATCTTGGTCATTGGCTATTTTATCACTGGTTATTGAAATTTTTAATCATTGCCTTCTTTCCCACACTTCTGACACTGCCATGCGGCTGGCGATAAGGCCGCAATAAAGGCTGAAAAAGATCAGCGGAACGTGCCAGTAAAACAATTCATACGCGGCCATATTGACCAAAAGGCCAATAAATCCTGAAAGAACAGCCAAAAGAAATAGTTTTTTCTTTTTCTCCTTTATCCCGGAAAAACATTTTTGCCCTCTCCAGAGCAGCCAACCAATAAAAATAAACAAACCCGCGCCGCCTGTAATTCCCGTTTCCGCCAGGATGGTTAAATACATATTATCCGCTACCATAAATTCATTGATCTCCGGCTCTTGATGAGGATAGTATTCATTAAACCTGATGCGGAAATGCTTGAGCCCTATCCCTGTAAGAGGATAGTCCTTCAGCATCTCCGCGGCCATTCGCACCCTGGTAAATCTGTATTCCGAAAAGATACTGTCATAACTGCCGCATATCATCTGCTGCACCCCAAACCGATTAATCCGGCCCGCCCCCGGCCAGGAACAGACCCCCATAAACAAAACTAAAGACAAGATAAATAAAGCCGTTATCCGCTTTTTGCCAACGTGCCACAGATAAAATAGCATCAGCGCCGCTGTTCCCAGCAATACCCCCCGGGATGAAGTAAGCGCTATGACCGGAAGGCTTAATACGATAGAAAACATCCCCAGATAACGCGGAGAGCGTTGTTTGTCTTTTAACCCGAATTTTGCCAAAACCAGAACAAAAGGAATACAAGCTAAAAGATAGGTGCCTAAAATAACCGGATTGAACTGGGTGGACATCGGCCGGCGGTATGGTCCGTGCATATATCTATAATAATAAGGATTTTTCACCAGATATTCATAAATAGGATTCCGGCCCAACGCCCATTCCAGAATAGCGGCCGCGGATACAAAAATACTGAATAAACAAACAGCCCTGGCTAAGAATTCAAGATTGCGGTCAGAATTAAACACTTCTTTACATAAATAATACAGAAAAAACAAGGTTAAAGATACATCCAGGTATGCCTGCACAGCTACGGCTTTATTCTGCGCGGACATAATCCCCCCGGAAAAAGCCAGCAAAAACAGCCATAAAGGAATATCCCGTAAACTAAATAAAGCTCTTTTATCTTTCCGGGCAAAAAGAAAAATCAAGAAAAAACATCCCAGAATTACTTGCGTACATACGGAACAACATTCATGAACGGGTTCCGGGAACAAGGATATCCAGCACAATAAAATAACTATAAAAACCGGTTTTAAGACTTTAATAAACATCATTTTCCTCGTATAATATGTTACAATTTCGAAGCACGAATTTAGAAAACCGTCTTTTTTGCTGTCTTTGTTTTGGCTTTTTTCAGTAAATCAAAATAAATCTTTTCGTACCGGGTCAATAAGGTAACCCAGTCATGCTCTTTTTCTAAAATATATTTTGCCATCTCCCCCGTCTTCTCGCGCGCTGCCTTATTGCTGAGCAAATCAGCGGCCGCGGCAGCAAAATTTTCCGCGCTGTCAGCCACCTTGATATTACCCTGGTGATCTATCCCCCGGGCGCCAACAGACGTAGATACCACGGGAACACCAAGCGCTATCGCCTCTAAGGTCTTATAACACATACCCGTCCCGTAACGAACAGGCACAACCGCTAATTTCGCTTGCGCGTAAGCCGCTTTAATATCTTCCACGTACCCGGTAACTGTAACGTTACGGTCCAATGCCGCCAGACGTTTAACTTCTCCGGGAGGACTGGCCCCGGCAAATATCATTCGGATATCCGGAATTTTATTTCTCAGCAAAGGTAAAACACATTTATAAAAAAACAGCGCCGCGTCCACATTTGGTAAATGCGAAAAATTGGCCGTAAAAATAATATCCGCGAGGCTGTCTTTTTTCTCCGGCGGCGCGTACTCCTTTAAGTTGATTCCCAGCGGAATCACTTCAATTTGTTTGAGTCCGTAGAGTTTGAGCAGAATTTCCCGGTCACTCCGTGTAAACACTATAATCTTATTAAACTTCGCGTACCAGATTTTTTGTTCTTTGAGCTTCTTCAGCGTTCTCAGGCTTAAAACACATTTCCGGAAAACGTTTTTTTCAAAACCGATCCGCTGGTAAAAGGACTCCGAAAGCACTTCATGTTCCGTCAGCACCAAGGGCGTATTAATATTTTCGGGGATATAACGCGCCATGAAACTGTTTTCGCACTGCAGGATATCAACGGTATTGTTTGCGCAAAGAGCGCTAATCGTATTCGTCAACAATAACGACCCGCGGGGATATCGGTAATAATTGGTTATGTGCGCCAAATAAAATGCTTCGCAATAAGGTTTAAGCCTGGCTATTCTTGGTTTATCCGGCCGGCTGCAAAAAGATAAAAGATATATCTTATGGCCCCTGGCGCGCAGAAGCGCTATGCAGTCAAAGACTTTGCGCGCGCAGGCAGTAGTATCTACAGCCGGGCAATATGGAGAAAGGACGGCTATGTTCATTTCATGCTTCCCTCAATAACAGCTTCCAACCGGCTGCTGATCGTCTGCCAGTCATAACGCTGGGCAATCAAAGCCCGGCCATCCCGGGATAATCGCCGGCATAACTGCTCATCAAAGCTGAGTTTCTTGATATTTAAGGCAAATCCCTCGGGAGCGGATACAATAAAAGGACAACTGCCCGACACCTCTATCCCGCGGGCGCCGCATTCCGTTGTGACCACCGGCAAACCATAGGACATATAATCAAGCATTTTAATGTTTACGCCTGAGCCGTTAAACATCGGGTTAACGGCGATATCCGCCGCCTGCAGAATTTGTTCCAGCTTCACGTCGTTAACTCCGCCAAATAAAGTAATATTCCTCCGGCCGCCTGCGTGGTGAAGAGAATCGGCGGCTGTGCCGGCAAGCAGAAAGTGGTACTCCTCAAGGTAAGGCGCCAGTTCCCGGGCAATAAAATTAAGCGCTTCTATATTAGGCCGGTAATAAGCGCCGACAAAAACTACTGTCTTTTTACCGGCCATACCTAATTTCTCTTTTGCCTCCAGCTTATCTTTTGTCTCTGTGACCGGCCGGACACAAGCGCCGTTAGGAACTACATGGATTTTATCCGCCGGCAGGCCGTACAGGTCAATAAAATTCTTTTTCTCGGCGCTTGAGCAAACCAGGATGATATCACTCATCGCGCACGCCTCGCGCTCTATTTTGGCCACCAGCGGGCAAACCAGCCCGCTTAACCAGCTGCCTTTCAATATCTGCCGCATCAGCAAATACTCGCAATTATGGGCGTCATATATAACCAGCCGGCTGCTGTTTTTTCCCAGACACGGAAACGCCCAGGGATGAGACCCAACAAAGATATCTTGTTTGGGAGCGTTCAAAATACTTTTAAATTCCCGGTCCGTGTTCATAAAAAGATAGGTAAATATATCGAAGGTGGTGTTTTTCAAGACTTTCTTCTCAAATACATACCAGGGAAGATGATGGGCAGGAAGCGCGCTGGATATCTCCCGGAAATTATCCTTGATTTTTCTGACGCTGTATTTCCGCGCGAGCTTCTTCAGTTCACAGTCTATCCCGACATAGGTAATATCAAATTTATCTTCCGGGAAATGTTTAAATAGATTCCAGATTCGCTTAGGCCCCCCCCAAAGCGGCGGATATAGCTTCGCGGTATCACTTATTACAATTCTTACCGGAAATCTCACGGAATGCTCCTAATCCTTATAATTGCAGTTTAATAAACGGCACTGCCGGCTGCATTTGCTTATTGCCCGGCGTAAAAGAACAGAGCCGGCGCCATTCCAGATTTTTTCCGGGGATTCCTGGAGGACATTTCCCACCCCCTTCATATTCCAGCACAAAAGAACAGTTCCGTCAGTATCAACAATAAAATTCTTCTCCCCGGTCAAGCAGGGATATTCGCTCTGGAAACTATCCGGGCATTCAAAGTATTGTTTAAAAAGTTTCAATTGAGAAAAACTATTATGTATAGGGCATCCTCCCTTTTTCAAATCCATTAGTTGGTCCAAAGCGCCGCTTAATTTTTGGGTGTCTTTAATCCAAAACTCATTATTCTGATACCAA
>JAZDEE010000180.1:0-10324 GCA_043809065.1 Candidatus Omnitrophota bacterium
ATCTTGTTTACGCGTATTTTCTTTAACCAGGGTTCGGCAATTGTTTTTAAGCCGCCGGCTTTCGCAATGCCTCTATTGCCAATCTTACGTTTTTCTGTTTGGGGGGTCTCGATTATTCTTAGTAATTTTTCTTCGGGAGTAAGATTATCCTGCGGCATATTAAGTATTTACCTTAACTTCCCTTGAGATTAGATTCTGGATAATTTCTCTGTCCACGATTGATTTACTTTCCATTACCAAAAGCTTCAGCGTATTATGGCAAAGCATAGAAATTCTTCGCGGATACCCTTGCGTATAATGATAGATTTCGGTTATCGCGTCATCAGTAAAAAAAGGCGGGCGGGAACTATAACCGGCCGCCTTTAAGCGAAATTCGATCATCTCCTTTGTCTCCTGCTTATCCAAAGGATTAAGGATGTATTTCAGGCTGATACGGTCCCAGAGGTTTTTGATTTCCCTGATATGCGGCAGAAGTTCCAACTGAGCCAATAGCACCAATTGCAATAATTTATATTCGTTTGTTTCATAGTTTAAAAGCACACGCAAAATTTCCAAAGAAAGAGAGTTGAGCTTCTGCGCCTCATCAATCAATAAAACTATAATTTTATTTTCCGTCACGCCCTTTTGAAAAAGATATTTTTTTATCTCTTCCTTATAATCCAGGATCGAAGGATTGGCCGTAGTTATTTCAATTTTAAAAGTCCGGATAAGAGATTCCAGAAAAATTTCCTCGGAATCAAAAGTCGGGTCCATAATCATATGGAAGATGATATCATCCCTCTCCTTTAACATCTGAAAAAGTTTTCTGGAAAGCGTAGTCTTGCCGATCCCCACATCTCCTAATATAACACTTAGGCCGCGCTTCAGGCGTATTTCAACCATTAAGCACATCAGTGCCGATTGGTGTTCTTTTGACTTATAAAAAAAATTGGGGTCGGGGCTGGTGGAAAATGGTTCTTTATCTAACCCTAAGATTTGGAAATAACTCATCCCGTGAGAAACCTCCCGTTACACTATCCCGTTAGTTCCGCGGTTTCTAACGGGACTCAAAATTTTTTAATTTAACTTCTATTAATTTTGTCAGGGCGGCGGACAACTGCCGTAAGCGAACTACCGGGACTAAACCGAAACAACATGGTTTATCCCGATTCCGGCGGGATAAGCGTTATTGTTATAGAATATTCACCAAAAATCCGGGTGTTTTATTAAGACCGTCATACCCGAAATTCATGATCTTGCGCATTCTATAGAGTATAGAACAAAATATACGTCAAAACAGCCATTTTGTCAACTGTTTTTTGCCTGAATAAATGGGGGAAATAACCACCCTGTCATTCCGGCGCCTGCCAAAGGCAGATCCGCCTCTGGCGGAAAAGCCGGAATCCAGAGACGATGCATACTGGATTGCCTGGTCAAGCCAGGCAATGACGACGGGAATATCTTCCCCCGTTCACTGACCGGTTACCTGAAAATAAGCTCGTTTCCGATGAGCAATGGTTGTAATTTGGGTGTCCCCTCAGCAATACGGAGCCGGAGGTCCGCCTCCATGCCTGAGGCAGGTCGCCTCTGGCGACTGGCGGAAAAGAGTTCGTCATTCCGGCGGAAGGGTTCTGAAATCGTCATTCCGGCGAACAGACTGTGTCAAAAGTGCATTTTCGTCATCCTGAACGCAGTGAAGGATCTCTTTTATCGTCGAGATTCTTCGGCCTGCGGCCTCAGAATGACGGACTTTTACGACTTTTGACACAGCCTCGAAAGCCGGAATCCATACACGTTGTAACTTCCTGGATACCGGCCCGCCTTGCCGCGAGGCAGGCTTTCGCCGGTATGACGGCCGTTTGGGTGTCCCGCTGCGGAAGTCAGGAAACAATTGTGTCCTAGTCTGCAAGCCGGGCAATGACAACGAGAATAGTCCCCCGTTCACTAACGCATTACTATTTCTTTCAACTCACAGATTCAAGACCTGATAGGCGCCCCCTCTGATTCAAGCGTATAATCAAAACTTAAAATTTACTAATTACCCCATCGGCGTTAATCTGTAACCCCTCCGACCCGTCTTTTCGGGCGGCTTTAATCAGGAGAGGGCTGGGAACAATACTATAAATAAAATATTTGGAGCCGGGGGTAGGATTATCCATATTTAATTTAGTCCACTCATCGGTATAGCGCCCATTATAGATATAATAATCTTTTTCTGCCGCCCAGATAAGCTTAATCTGAGTCTCTCCCTCGGCAGACTTGGCCCTTTCAATCTGTCCCCGCGGCACCGCGACAGCCAAAGACGCCAAAATCCCGATAATAATCACTACAATCATCAATTCTATTAATGTTATTGCCTTGGTATACTTGCGCATCTCCACCATCCTCCCGAAAATGGGATTTTTGTTTATAGTCCGCTGGAAAAATGAATGTGCCCGGTAACATTCCATTCTACCACTGCCGCGTCGGCAGGCAAACTCACGTTTTCTCCCGGAACACTAACGGTCTTACCTTCGGGTTGAGGCGTATAACGATAACTTAATTCCCAGGTTTCGCCGCCGGCCGCCGGCAAGGCAGTATAAATGGCATCGCCTGTACTGTAGAAACCGCCCGCCTCCCAGGTCTCATCATACCAGGTGCCGATATTCTCCTCAGGCTCCCCGCTGTAAGGCGTGCCGGCGTCATCACTACGCGCCGGAGGAAGATACCCAAAAACAAAACATATGACTGCGAGCGTTAATATTATGTATAACTTCCCGTTTTGCGCTAACCTTCGCATACATCCCCTCCTATTTCCCCCCGCTTAACGGAGGATTAAAACCGGTCTCAAACTCATATTCGCGCCGGCCTTCTTTTAAAGCGCAGCGAATCGCCTGCATCCGGCGCAACATAACCTGATCGGTACAATGGGGGGCGGACAATACTCCTGCCTCTTCTAACTTGCCCTTCAGATACAGGTGTCGTCCAATGAATAAACCTCCCCCCAGGCCGAAGAAAAAACTCAATAATAAAAATCCAATGATTAACGAAAATGAATATGTCCGTGAACCTTCCATCGGTTTACCACCATATCCGGATAAACTACAACCCGCGCCGGTTCTGTGCTATTTTTGCTCATCTTTCCGCTGACAACTGACAGAGGATTATTGGAATTAATGTCAATGGTCACTTCCTGATAACCGCTGCTGCTGGAAACATACGCCCTGGCCGCCTGCCAATGTTCATCCCAAAAAGTGCTCGGTCTATCCTCTCCTTTGGAGGCCTCTCCTTTAGGCGAAGACGCCTCCAGACAACAAACATTCCATAATATTCCGCTCAGGAGGCCGAAAAAAAATACCCCTGCCCCCCAAGCAATTATATTCTTTCCCCTGGTCTTTTTCATCCCGCCCCTCCCTAAAGATTACATTTTACCGCGGATAAATATCGGAAAAGCCCGAATCCCGCCTTTTCTTAAAAAGTATGTCCTCTCGCCTAATTTTATATCACTGGTTACAATCCATGTCCCGCTGCTGCTGGATATTTTATAATGGGTATTATAGGAGTTATCTCCCACCGGAATAACTACATCCCGTTCTACCCATTGTCCCGAATGAGACCCAATATGCCCCTGCCCGATATCTACTAAAGCTACCGAACAGGTCGATTCCAGGAGATAATACGCCCGCAAGCCAAATACCCAGGACTCCATATTCTTAAACCGGTATTTTAAAACAGAAAAGAGAATAAGCTCAGCGCAGGCAAACAGCGCTACCAGCGCTCCCACCAGCACTAAAATTATTCCCTTATTTTTAGAACGGAACATAGCCCATCTCATCCGTGCATTGTTACGAAATTATTATTCCCTCCCCCTTGTGGGGAGGGTTAGGGAGGGGGAAGTCCTGGAAATTTCACCCCCACCTAACCTCCCCCATTAAGGGGGAGGAACTTCAATAATTATTGTTACAATGCACTAGTTAATCCGGGCACGCGGCGTAGGTATATTACGCGCGCTGACTGATGTCCTTAATTTAACTGTATCCGGAGCCGCCGGATCAGTATCCACTGCGTAGGCCTTTGATTCTAATAAAGACAGTCCTCCATTACAGGCTGTTTGAAAAGCGTCTTTTTTATACAGAACCAATTCCAAGCTAATCCGCTGCCGGAAGTCCTGCGTAAAATGGGCATTCTGCACGCCTCTCAAAATCACCTCGTCTTTATTAGCAGTATCTCCAATATTGTAATTGTAGTAGAGAATCTCTTTCTCCTGATCAAATCTGAACCTGGCCCAACGAGAGCCTCCGTTCTCGTCACTCAGCCTAAACTCCAAGACCCGCCCGCCGGACACTATCCTGGTCTGTTCGGCATTCACCAGACGCAGAAAAAAATTCTCCAGGGCCATCGTCCCGGCAAGTGTAGGTGAATAATTTTCTCTCTCCATATTCAAGCGGCTCATAAAGTTCAGTCCGACCAGAGTAGCAGAAACAATAATGGAAAACACTACACACGTAATCATCAGCTCAACTAAAGTAAACCCCTGACCACGCCTTCTCATCCTTCATCCACCCCTTTCCTATCTTATTTTAGTTCCACCAAAATTTACCTGTCGTCAAACGCAGCTGGTCATTATACCAGTGTAACGGTATCACGGACAATGTCTCTTCGCGCACTACCGGTTTTGTCTGGTCAGATACTTTCTCCTTCCAGCTTATCTGAGCCTCTGCGACCAGTAAAGGCATGGCGACTGTACCAACACTGCCGCCATAATCGTTTATCCGACAGTTAATTTCAACATCATCGGGATAATCCCGGGGAACCATATCTCTGGCCTTGATATCTCCTATAAAAGCAAACGGTCCCCATAAAGGCCCGTACCCCGCCCCTCCTTGATATTTATAAGTTGCAAAACTAAGAGAGTGTTGGGGGTTATCACTTTGCTCAAAATACTCCAGACAGTCGCGCAGTAAATTTATAGCCACATACCGATAAGAAGAAGCGGCCAGTTTCTGCTTGAATCCCGCATAGGAAGCTACAAAAAGCGACACGGTCATCAACAGAAGCATCCCGGCAACCATTACCTCGACAAGCGTTAATCCCCTTCTTCTACCATCCCCCATATATATTTCCCCGCTCTCCTCTCTATTAAGCTAAATATAACTAAAGCTTACCATAAAAAAATACCCTTTTCAACCATAATAATTGCTTTCGACACCCCCTTTTTCCCCACCCCGGCACTGTACTTAATATAATATCCATAGCTTGATTAGGACAGCCGGTAAGGAAAAGATTACTTTTGAATAAAAAAGTTTATTTTGTTTAAAAAAGTATATTTAAAAAATCTTTTTTCTTGACAGATAAACTAAAGTATGTTATATTTTGTCCACGGTGAAAAAATGAACGAAAAAAATTCTTACGCGGTTAAAATATCCTCTTCTCTTATTAAAAGACTAAAAGACTTTTGCTCTCTGCACGGACTCAAACAGGGGCATCTCGTCGAGCAAGCGTTATTGGAGAAATTAGACAACGAAGAAAGGCTGGGCGATATTCTCAAATTGCAGAGGTTAAAACGACAAGAAGCTCAGGCTATAGATTTCGAACAATACCTGCAGGAAAAAAATGTATAATCTCAAGATTATCCCTTCCGCCTGTGAAAATCTGAATAGACTTGCGCCGCTTGAATTTGAAGAAGCAAAAAAGAAAATACTCGGCTTAAAAAATAATCCGCGTCCTTCGGAAGCAGAGGCGCTGACCGAAGACGGCGGATACAGAATTAAATCAGGAGAAATCTGTATTACTTACAGAATAAATAAAGATGAAATCATTATCTATTTTTAGAATACTTTATAAGGGACTGTTTTTCCTCGCGGTTTGCGCTTCTCTGCTGGCTATAGGTACGGATTCTTCAGCAGAGACTCCGGCCGGACTCCCTCCTATGCCTATAGTCAAGACCGAAGAACCAAATACCGCGCAAGAAGCGCTTTCTGTAATTGTCGGGGAGCTGAAGATTATTCCTGTCCAGGGAGTGCGCAGAGTAGCTATAGGAGAGCCGGAAATAGCCGACATTAGTGTCCTCAATCAAGAAGAAATACTGCTGATGCCCAAAGCCGCAGGGAACACCATTCTCATTATTTGGGACAATAACGGCCAGCGTTCTATACAAGTGGAAGTAATCGCTAAAGAAACCGCTGAAATATTAAGCCAGACCAATCAAATTCAAAGTCTCTTAAAAACCCTCAAGCTGCCTAGAATCAAGATTAAAGTCGAAGGCGGCAAGATCTTTTTGATGGGCGAAGTTTTACGCGCCGCAGATTTAGAAAGCCTGCAAAAAGCCATAGCGCCCTTCGAGAAAGTCACAAACCTGGTGAAAGTAACCGAACGGCAGCCTATGGTGCAAATAGACCTGGAAGTATTGGAAGTGGGTAAAACCGATCTAAAGAACCTGGGAGTAAGCTGGTCGCAGTCCCTGCTTTATACTGAAGAAACCCCCGCAAGCGGCACCCTGCCGCAATTAATGCGCATCAATAACTGGTCCAGAGGGGCCCTTACTGCCCGGCTTAATATGTTGAAAGAAGAAGATAAAGCGCGCACCCTTTCCAATCCCAGCATGCTCACTATAAGCGGTAAAGAAGCGGAAATGTTAATAGGCGGAGAAGTACCCATCGTTATAGTAGATACAGACAGCCGCTCTTCGGTGGAATGGAAACCTTACGGGATTATTCTGAAGATTAAACCCACAGTAACAGAAAAAAATGAGATAAATACTGCCATCAACGCGGAAATAAGCGAATTAGACTGGGCGAATGCCGTCTCCCAGCAGGGATTTCAGGCGCCGTCAGTAAAAAAACGGACAGCCCAGACCGAGCTATACTTAAATGACGGGGATACTATTATCCTGGGCGGTTTAATTAAGAATGAAGAAGCCAAAAATATCGCTAAGGTTCCTTTCTTAACCGACATCCCTATTCTGGGCAGTATATTTCGCTCCACTCAATTTACAACAGGCAATAGCGAACTGGTCATTGCCGTAACTCCCACCATCGTAGACAAAGATATCTATTGGGATGAGGAAGAAAAAGACGCCACGCTTTCCGGATGGGAAAACGAGGCGCAAAAAAAGCTGGAATTGCTGAAACAGGCGGAAGAACAAGTTAAACAAAAAGAAACGGAAGCCAGAGATAAAAAAAATCAAATCGAATCCCAGGAAAAAGCAGAGCAGGAAAAGATGCGTAAATTCGCGGACATGATTGACGTCCTGCATAAAGAAACCATCAATACAGGACAAAAAATCGAGGCATTAAAGAATGAACAAGGCAGTGTGACCGAGCAGGAAGAAAAGATCAAAGAAGAAAAAGACAAGGTCTCCTTTTACCGTAAAGCCGAAGAAACCAAACTCAAAAAACTCGAAGAAATCAAAAAGCTGCAGGAAGACCTTATTGGGTTGATGCAGGAAACCAAAGGCCGGCCGCTGCCTTCCATCTTTGAAGAGCCGCCGGCACAGGAAAAAAAGGAATATTCGGAAGACGAAGAACTGGCCAGACTGCGTGTCTTAAAACAAGAACTCAGCAAACTGGAAAAAATCAAAGAAAAACTGACCGATGTAAAATCTAAAGAAGAAATTAAGCAGGAAAAGATAAAAAGAAAACACGTCTATGACGCCTTGGAAGAGATAGAAAAAGGAACAAATTAAAAATTTACATGTCAAGCCATTAAATCCGAAGCACGAAATTCGAAATCCCTGCCTACCGGCAGGCAGGCGAAACAATGTTCAAATTATCAAAATCCAAATGACCAAAACATAGGTCTAAAGAATATGATGTATAACGGCTCTTAGTTTTGAAAATTTGAGCATTGGAAAATTCGGATTTGTTTCGCATTTCGATATTCGAATTTCGGATTTAAAACCGTAATAAGATTAAATGTGTTCGTATTAGTCACCGCTGGGCAGATTGCGCATCAGGGTAATTACCGACGGGCCTAAAAGGACAATAAAAAGTGTGGGGAAAATAAAAAATACCAAAGGAAAAACCATCTTTATGGGCATCTTGCCAATAATTTCTTTTACCCGCTGTCTCTTCTTTATTCTTAACGTCTTAGCCTGCACCTTGAGATTCCGGGAAGCGCTCATCCCTAATTTATCCGCCTGAATCATCGTGCTGACCAAAGCGGTCAAATCATCCACCCCGCAGCGCGCGCCCAGATTTCTTAAAGCCTCCGCGCGGGACTTCCCCGCCTGAATCTCCTGATTAGTGTAAATAAACTCCGAGCTCAAATCCTTGTTAATCCGCGCCTGCTCCTGGGCTGTTTTCATAATCGCCGCGTTGAAACTCAACCCCGCTTCCAGACAAAGAATAAGGAAGTCTATCGCGTTGGGCAGACCGGATAGAATATCTTTTTGCCGGACCTTGACCTTCAAGGCCAGCCAGAAATTAGGCAAAATAAAACCGACAGATATGCCTAAAAGACCGCCGCCTATCACCGCCGGGAAAGGGCGCTGCAATAACACAAACACAAACAAAAAAACCGCGCCAAAAGCCAAAGAAGTAAAACCAATCATCCCCATAAAAGCATTAGCGGAATGGCTGTCATGAAAACCGGCCATATCTAATTTTTTTCTCAGCCAGACCGGTGTCAGGGCGCTGTGCCGAAACAACACCTGACCAAAACCATGGGCAGCGTTCAACCAAATATAATCGATATTACTCTGCGCCCCTCCGCTTAAACCTTTTTTGCGGTTTTCGGCAAAGTTCCTTAATTTCCGGGAAAAATCGGAAGGAACCAGGCGGTGCAGCATGGCATAGGCGCTTAAAAATACGGCAATAAATATCACGGTGGAAACTAAATATGCCGGCATAAGCAGAATTTCCTTTTGTTATTTTTATTATCGGGACAGGAATGCCAGTCCCCTGCTTAATCAATATCCACAGAGGCGATTTTTTTTACCAATAAAAACCCCATTACCTGCAGGATAACAGCAGCTATCAGCATATATTGCCCCCAGGGGTCTTTAAACAATACGGAAAGATATGAGGGATTAAGAAGATACACAACGAATCCCAATCCTATAGGCAAAAGCCCCAGAATCATTCCCGTGAGTCTTTGCTGGGAAGTTAAAGACTTCAACTCACCTTTTAACTCAAACCGTTCGCGGATGGTTTCTTCCAAATTGTTAAAGACCTCTGCCAGGCTGCCGCCCACTTCCTTTTGCATCAATACTGCCGCGGAAAAGAAACTCAGGTCCCGATTTTTGATCCGCTCTTCCATATGGATAAAGGCCTCCCGGGCGCTCGAACCCAAATTCATTTCCGCCAGCACCTGCCCAAACTCTTCACTAACGGGCTTGGGCATCTCTTTAGCTACAGCGTCTATGGCCGCGGTCAGGCCGTGTCCGGCCCGTAAACAATTAGCCATCAAAGCAACCGCGTCGGGAAACTGTTTTAAAAAAACATTTATCCGGCGGGCTTTCAATTGACTAATATATAAAAATGGAAATCCCGCTCCTAATATTCCCAATAAAAAAGAAAACGCGGCGTTATGACTAAGCGCTCCGGAAAGCATAAACAAAAAAAATCCCCCGGCTAAGCTAAACAAGAGGAGCCGCTTATAATCTATGCTCACTCCCGAGCTTCTGAGGAATCGCGTTAAAAACTGCCCCTGGTTTTTCCTCTGAATGGTAAAGGCTGAGGCAAATTTCTGAATGTCCAGCTGCTTTAAACGATCGGACACAACCCTTTTGTGTTCGTATTCCCTGGCCCCTGTTATTAATATCACGCCCCACATCGCTAACAACGCGGCCAAAAATACCAGAACGCCAATCAGCATACTCATTGGTCTTCTCTCGGCAGCCGCTCCAATCTATCGGCAAATTTGGGTTTTATTCCCGTAGGAACAAAACGCCCTTCTATGGTGCCATTAGCGGATATCCCGGTCTGCTCAAAAACAAAGATGTCCTGCATGGAAATGATTTCTCCTTCCATTCCGGTCACTTCTGAAAGGCTTAATATCCGGCGCACGCCGTCATGGCAGCGGCTGAGATGAATAACCAGGTCCAGCGCCGCGTTGATATGCTGGCGCATCGCCCAGGGCGTTAAATTTATGCCGCTCATCAAAATCAACGCTTCCAGCCGGGTCAACGCGTCCCGGGGAGAATTGGCATGGATGGTAGTCAACGAGCCTTCATGTCCGGTATTCATCGCCTGCAGCATATCCAGCGCTTCCTCGCCTCTAACCTCACCGATGATTATCCTGTCCGGGCGCATACGCAAAGCATTGCGCACCAGGTCGCGCTGCGTCACTTCCCCCTTGCCCTCTATATTCGCCGGACGCACCTCCAGCCTGATCACATGCTCCTGCTGAAGCTGGAGTTCCGCCG
>JAZDEE010000181.1:0-10288 GCA_043809065.1 Candidatus Omnitrophota bacterium
TTATATTAATAGCGTTAGTCACTCCGCCCAAAGAAAATGTCTAGGCAGACCTTACCTATATAGAGGGTGTGGCCAAACAAATTGCCTTGGCTATGCCTTCCTACCCTTTAATCGTGGAAAAAAGCACGGTGCCGGTGGAAACAGGCAAATGGGTGGAACATACCATTAAGGTGAATATCCGCGGGAAAAAGCAGTTTGATGTGGCTTCTAATCCGGAATTCCTGCGGGAAGGAGCGGCTATAGAGGACTTTATGTGTCCGGACAGGATTGTGCTTGGAGTAGAAAGCAAAAGGGCCAAAGATATCCTGACTGAACTTTATGCGCCGCTCAAGGCTCCTATTGTAATAACGGATATCAAAAGCGCCGAGATTATTAAACATGCCTCCAACTCATTTTTGGCGGCTAAGATATCTTTTATCAATGCCATTGCCAATATTTGCGAAAGAGTGGGGGCGGATGTGTTAAAAGTAGCTGAAGGAGTGGGCCGGGATCGCCGCATAGGTAGTCAATTTCTGGACGCCGGATGCGGGTATGGGGGGTTTTGTTTCCCTAAAGATATCGAGGCTTTTATCCGCATTGCCGAGAAAAAAGGATATGACTTTCAGCTGCTTAAGGCCGTGAAACAAATAAATGAAGAGCAAAAAAACTCCATAGTAAAAAAGATTGAAAATGCCCTCTGGAATTTAAAGGATAAAACCATCGGCATTTTGGGATTATCTTTTAAACCAGGAACAGATGATATGCGTTTTGCGCCTTCGATAGATATTATTAGGCAGTTACAAGCCAATGAAGCCAAAATATGCGCTTTTGATCCGCAGGCAATGGGGCCTGCCCGGCAGATTTTTAAGGATGTCCGATTCCGCCGGGATGCTTATGACACTGCCCGCGGCAGTGACTGTCTCGTTATTCTTACGGAATGGAATGAGTTTAAGGAAATGGATTTAAAGAAGATTAAAAAACTGCTTAAACAGCCGATTATTGTGGATGGGCGCAATATTTATGAACCGGCCAAAATGAAAGAACTCGGATTTAATTACATCTCGGTAGGACGCAGCAGCAGTTAAGTCAACCTGCGGGAGGAAAAGATGATCGAAGGCGTTCAACTGAAAAAATTACAGATAGTTTCGGATGCGCGGGGACGGCTGATGGAAATACTCCGTTGCGACGACAAATTCTTTCAACAGTTTGGCCAGGTGTATATGACTACCGCCAAGCCGGGCATAGTTAAGGCCTGGCACTATCATAAAATACAAACGGATAACTTTACCTGCGTATCAGGGCAGATGAAGCTTGCTCTTTATGACGCCAGGGAAAATTCCTCTACCTATCTTCAGGTGCAGGATTTTATTATTGATTTGGACAACCCGCTTCTTGTGCAGATACCGCCGTATGTTTATCATGGATTTAAGTGTATCAGCGATAAAGAAGCCATAGTGATCAATACTCCTACAGCCGCGTATAATCATAAGCATCCGGATGAGTATAGAGTGGATCCTTATAGAAACGAAATCCCGTATAATTGGGAAGAATAGAGGGAGAGCTGTGTTAAAAGGCGTGGTATTAGCCGGCGGTCTGGGGAAAAGATTAAGGCCGCTGACCAAAATTACCAACAAACATCTGCTTCCGGTATTTAACCGTCCGATGATATATTATCCTATCCAGACGCTGGTTGACGCGGGCATTGAAGATATACTGGTGGTTACCGGCGGAAACTTTGCCGGCGAATTTTTGCGGCTTTTGGGAAACGGGCATATCTTTGGGCTGAAACATATTGATTACACGTATCAGGAAGGAGAAGGGGGCATTGCCCAGGCTTTAAGTCTGGCCGAACATTTTGCCGAAGGTGAAAAGATTATAGTTATTTTGGGGGATAATATTTTAGAGAATTCCATCAGGCCGTATGTGGAAAAGTTCAGAGAACAAAAGGACGGCGCCCGCATATTACTTAAGGAGGTCGAAGACCCCCAGCGTTTCGGCGTGGTGGAGTTTTCCGGCGATAAAATTATTTCCATAGAAGAAAAACCGGAATATCCCAAGACCAATTACGCGGTTACGGGGATTTATATGTATGACGCGCGGGTGTTTGATATTATCAGGACGTTAAAGCCTTCCCACCGGAACGAGCTGGAAATAACCGACGTAAACAATAGTTATCTCAACCGCGGTCAGCTTCAGTTTGATATTCTGGACGGATGGTGGACGGATGCCGGAAGTTTCGAGTCTCTTTTGCGGGCTAATAATCTGGCCGCCGAGCAGATACGGGCGGGAAAGGGGCTTCAGGAGGTTAGGGGATAAACGGAGAAGACGTTAGTCCGTTTTGTCCGTTTAGACCGTTGGGTTTGTTAGGCAGGAAGATGAAAAAAATTTTGGTTACCGGAGGAGCCGGATTTATCGGCTCTAATTTTATTAGATATATGCTGGGCGAGTATCCGGATTATCGGATTGTTAATCTGGATAAACTTACTTATGCCGGTTCTCAAGAGAATCTGAAAGATGCGCGGAACAATCCCCGTTACAAATTTATTAAAGGAGACATTTGTGACGTTGAGGTTGTGAACAGGGCTGTGGCGGGCTGTGATATTATCGTGAATTTTGCCGCGGAAAGTCATGTGGACAGGTCCATCACTAACGCGGCTGAGTTTGTGCGCACTAATGTTATGGGGACGCATGTATTATTAGAAACGGCCAGAAAACAGGCGGTCTCCCTTTTTTGCCAAATCAGCACGGATGAGGTTTACGGAAGCCGGAGGGAAGGTTTCTTTGAAGAAACGGATTTGCTTAATCCCAGCAGTCCGTATTCTGCCAGTAAAGCCGGGGCTGACCATCTGGTTTATTCTTATTATATTACTTATCATCTCCCTGTCAGGATTGTCCGCCCGAGCAACAATTTTGGGCCATATCAGTTCCCGGAAAAGATTATTCCGCTTTTTATTGTCAATATTCTGAACGGAAAGAAAGTCCCTGTATATGGCGACGGACAAAATGTGCGGGATTGGTTATATGTGCTGGATAATTGCCGGGCCATAGACGTTATCCTGCATAAGGGCAGGACCGGAGAGATTTATAATGTAGGGGGGAAGAACGAAATAAGGACTATTGACCTTGTGCGCGGGATTCTGAAAGTTATGAATAAAACGGAAGACATCATCGAATTTGTCCAGGACCGGCCCGGGCATGACCGCCGATATGCCCTGACCAGCAGCAAGATAGAACGATTAGGATGGAGACCGCAGTATAATTTTGAGCAGGCTCTGAGGGGGGCAATAGAGTGGTATTGCCATAATCAGGACTGGCGGAAAGATGTTAAAAGAGAAAGCGAGGAGATGCAGGAGAAATGTGCGTAAAAGAACTAATAGATAAAATCACCGACAGAAAAAGTAAGGTGGGAATCATCGGATTAGGTTATGTAGGGTTGCCTTTAGCTTTGACCTTTGTCAAAAAGAATTTCAGCGTATTCGGCATAGACATTGATAGGGAACGGGTGGAAAGGGCCGGGAAAGGGTGTTCCTATATTTTGGATGTTACCGACGACGAATTAAAAAAAGCGGTCGCGGGTAAACGTCTGCAGGTGACCGATGACTTTAGTGTAATTCAAGAACTGGATGCCATTATTATCTGCGTTCCCACCCCGTTAAAGGCAAATAAGGAACCGGATGTTTCCTACATTATTTCGGCTGCGGAGAAGACCAAAAAATTCTTAAAAAAAGGGCAGATTATAATCCTGGAGAGCACAACTTACCCGGGGACGACAGAAGAGATTATTTTACCCATGCTGGAGAAATCCGGGCTTAAAGAAGGCAGAGACTTTTATCTGGCTTTTTCTCCGGAAAGGGTTGACCCTTCCAATGAGCGTTATAAAACAGAGAATACGCCTAAGATAGTCGGAGGGATGTCTCCTGAATCCACCCGGATGGCGGTGCTGTTGTATTCTCAAGTGATCGATAAGGTTATTCCCGCTGCGTCTTGTAAAGTAGCCGAAATGGCCAAACTTTTAGAAAATACTTTTAGGATTGTCAACATCGGGCTGGTCAATGAAATCGCGCTTATGTGCGATAAATTAGGGATTGACGTTTGGGAGGTCATTGAGGCAGCGAAAACCAAACCTTACGGGTTTATGCCTTTTTATCCCGGCCCGGGGGTAGGCGGGCACTGTATTCCTGTGGATCCTATCTATCTTTCCTGGAAAGCGAAAGGGTATGGTTTTGAGGCGCGTTTTATTGATTTGGCTTCGGAGATAAATTCAAATATGCCCAAATATGTCATCGAGAAAATCAGAAGGGCATTAAATAGAGACAAAAAATCCTTAAAAGGCAGCAAGGTGATGATAGTGGGTGTTGCGTATAAAAAAGACGTTAAAGACTTAAGAGAGTCTCCTGCCCTGGAAATTATTGGGTTATTAGAGAAGGCCGGGGGGCAGGTTTCCTATTATGACCCGTATCTGCCCTACTTGAAAATAGGTAATATTGACTTGCGGAGCGTGGAGTTTTCTGCCCGCAGTTTCCAGGATAAGGATTGTATAGTGGTGGTGACTGACCATTCAAATATAGATTATCAATTTATCCTGCAGCATTCGGCTTCCATAGTAGATACACGCAATGTTTTCAGAGACGTGAAAGGAGCAAAAGAAAAGGTGATTAAATTATGAGCGTATATCTGGTTACCGGAGGAGCGGGGTTTATCGGTTCGCATATTGTGGCAGCCTTGTTGAAAAAAGGGGAAAAGGTCAGGGTAATCGATAATTTTTCCACAGGGAAAGAGGAAAATTTATCCGCGGTCTTAGATAAGATAGAATTGATTACCGGAGATATTCGTGACTTAGCGCTGTTGAAAAAAACGGTAAAGGGAGTTGATTATATTTTACATCAGGCGGCGCTGCGTTCTGTGCCCAAGTCTATAGATGACCCGCTTTCTTATAATGAAGTTAACGTTACCGGCACCTTAAACGTCCTTCTGGCTGCCAGGGAAGCCGGAGTGAGGCGGGTAGTTTTTGCCTCGTCCAGTTCGGTATATGGAGATACAAAGGTTTTTCCTGAACGGGAAACCTGGGTGCCCGCGCCGATTTCTCCTTATGCCGCTTCTAAGCTGGCTGGAGAACATTATTGCCAGGTCGCGAGCGCGATATACGGATTAGAAACCGTGTCGTTACGTTATTTTAACGTTTTTGGTCCGCGGCAAAGTCTGGAAAGCCAGTATGCGGTAGTAGTGCCTAAGTTTATTATGAATATGCTGAACAATAAACCCGCGCCTGTTCATGGGGACGGCCGGCAGTCGCGCGATTTCACGTATATTGATAATGTTGTGGAGGCAAATATGCTGGCGGCGGTTACGCCGGGGGTCTCTGGAGAGGTCTTTAATATTGCTTGCGGGAAAGACTATACCATTCTGGATTTAGCCGGGATATTAAACAAAATAATGAATAAGAACATCAGCCCGGAGTTTATTGCTTCCCGGCCGGGGGATGTCCGCTGTACCTTGGCCGATATCTCCAAGGCGCGGCGATTATTAAAGTTAGAGGTAAAAGTTAATTTTGAAGAAGGACTGAGAACGTCAGTAGACTGGTTTAATCAACATAAGAAAAAATATGAGTAAGAAAAAAACTGTTCTGATCACCGGAGGCGCCGGCTTTATTGGTTCTCATCTATGCGCGAGATTCTTAAAAGAAGGTTATCGGGTTATTTGTATGGATAATCTGATAACCGGAAAAAAAGAAAATATTTCCTGCCTTTTAGATAATCCCGGGTTCAAATTTGTTCAGCATGACGTGTCCAAATATATAGAAGTGGAAGAGAAATTAGACTTTATCCTTCATTTTGCTTCTCCGGCGAGCCCCGTAGATTATCAGATATATCCTATCCAAACCCTTAAGGTGGGGTCTTTAGGCACGCATAATACCTTGGGATTGGCCAAGGCCAAGAAGGCCAGATATCTGTTAGCCTCTACTTCGGAAGTTTATGGCGACCCTTTAGTTAGTCCGCAAAGGGAAGACTATTGGGGTAATGTCAACTGCGTTGGCCCGCGGGGTGTGTATGACGAGGCCAAACGTTTTGCCGAAGCGATTACTTTGGCTTATCACCGGACACATAAAGTGGATACCAAGATTGCCCGTATCTTTAACACTTTTGGCGAAAGGATGCGTAAAAATGATGGACGGGCGGTGCCTAACTTTATTACTCAGGCGCTTCACAATGAACCGTTAACCGTTAATGGCAGCGGTTCTCAAACAAGAAGTTTCTGTTATATAGCTGACCTAATCGAAGGACTGTACCGCCTTTTGTTTTCTAATCTTAATGAACCGCTGAATTTGGGTAATCCTGATGAAATAAGCGTATTGAAATTGGCTAAGAAAATAATCACGTTAACCAGCAGCAAAAGCAAGATTGTCCATAGCCCTCTTCCTGAAGACGACCCTAAATTAAGATGCCCCAATATTAACAAAGCCAAAAAATATCTTAAGTGGATGCCGCAGGTAAATCTGGAGGCGGGATTAGCCAAAACCGTTGCCTGGTTTAAAAGCACTACTTAAAAAACATGAATATCCTGGGAATTTCCGCGTTTTACCACGATAGCGCTGCCTGTCTTGTGCGTGACGGAAAGATAGTTGCCGCGGCGCAGGAAGAGCGTTTTACGCGCAAAAAGCATGACGCGTCTTTTCCTGAGCACGCGGTTGGTTATTGTTTAAGAGAAGCCGGGATTACCGGCAATGATTTGGATTATGTGGCTTTTTATGAGAAGCCCTTTTTAAAATTAGAACGAATATTGCAGACGTATCTTGCTTATGCTCCGTCGGGGCTGCGTTCGTTTGTTACGGCCATGCCTTTATGGATAAAAGATAAGTTATGGATAAAAGACTTAATTCGCCGGGAACTTAGTTTTAAGGGAGACATAGTATTTCCTGAACACCACGAATCGCATGCTGCCTCGGCATTCTATGCTTCTCCTTTTCCGGAGGCCGCTATTCTTACCTTGGACGGTGTAGGCGAGTGGACTACGGCCAGTTTTGGCATAGGGGACGATAATGAATTACAGATATTGGCCGAAATTCGTTTCCCGCATTCTTTAGGTCTTCTGTATTCCGCTTTTACTTATTACACGGGTTTTAGAGTAAATTCAGGCGAATATAAAGTAATGGGACTTGCCCCGTACGGCCAGCCTAAATATAAGGATTTAATTTTAGAAAAACTGTTAGACTTGAAAGAAGACGGTTCTTTTAAATTAAATATGGAGTATTTTGGGTATTGTGCCGGCCTCAGAATGACGAATAAAAGGTTTGAGAAACTTTTTGGCGGGCCTCCCAGGAAACCCGCCGGCCGTTTAACTCAACGGGATATGGATATAGCCAGTTCTGTTCAGGCAGTGACCGAAGAAATAATGCTGCGGATGGCGCGTTATGTGTATCAGACAACAGGCAGGAAGAATCTTTGTTTAGCCGGAGGGGTGGCTTTAAACTGCGTGAGCAACGGCCGGATATTGCGCGAGTCGCCTTTTGAAAAATTGTGGATTCAACCGGCTTCAGGGGATGCCGGGGGAGCATTGGGCGCGGCTTTATTTGTATGGTATAAATATTTAGGTAACAAAAGAACGGCCGCCCCGGGAAAAGCCTTCGCGCAAGAGGCCTATCTTGGCCCGGAGTTTACCAGGGATTACATTTTTGGCTATTTACGAAAAAATGATATTCCTTACGTGGAATTTGCCGACGAGGAAATTCCCGGACAGGTCGCGGATTTGATTGCCGCGCGAAAGGTCATCGGATGGTTCCAGGGCCGCATGGAATTTGGCCCGCGGGCATTGGGCAACCGTTCTATTCTGGGAGATGCCCGTTTACTGCAGATGCAGGAGATCATGAATCTGAAAATAAAATTCAGGGAAAGCTTTCGTCCGTTTGCTCCTGCGGTAATAAAAGAAAGGGCCGCGGAATATTTTGATTTGGATGGAGAAAGCCCCTATATGCTTTTAGTAGTTCCCGTGAAAAAGCAAATCCGCCGGCAGATGACGGAAGAAGAAAACAGCCGTTTTGGACTGGATAAGCTGCATATCGTGCGCAGCCAGATACCCGCGGTGACGCATATAGATTATTCTGCCCGGGTCCAGACTGTCAGCCGGGAAGCTAACCCTTTATTTTATAGGCTGATAGAAAACTTTGGGAAAAGATACGGTTGCGCGGTAATTATCAATACTTCTTTTAATGTCCGGGGAGAACCGATTGTCTGCACTCCGGAAGATGCCTATCGTTGTTTTATGCGCACTAATATGGATTATCTTCTATTAGGCAGTTTCCTGATCAAGAAAGAAGAACAACGGCCTTTGGATAAAGATATAAACTGGTTAAAAGAATTTGAATTAGATTGAGGTGTATGATATTATGAGAGAAGAGTGCAAAGAAATTAAAAGCGGAAAAAAAGAGTTACGCCGGTTTGGATTGGCCGCGGGAACGGCTTGGAGTATCTTGGGGATAATGTTTTATCTCCGCCATAAAGAATACTATCCTGTCTTTTTTATCTTTTCATTCCTGTTTATTTCTTTAGCGCTGATTATGCCTGTTTTTTTAAATCCTGTCCAAAAGATAGGGATGACCGCGGGTAAATATATAGGAATGGTATTTACCGGAATAATTTTAGCTGCTGTATTTTATTTGGTTATTACTCCGGTTGGTATAGTGATGCGGATGCTGGGGAAGGAACTTTTGGAGGTCAAATTAAATCCGCAGGCAGACAGCTATTGGATTGTTCGGAAGCCGTTTCCGTTTGATAAAAAAAATTATGAACATTAAGCGGTTAACCAGGGAGGGCGCAAATGCCGGAGAGCAAAAAAATCTGGGAGATTTTAAAAACACGAAAAAAATTATGGGTTTTGCCTTTGATTATTGTATTAGCAGTGGTAGGTGTTTTGATTTTCTTATGCTCCGGTAACAGCTCGGGCCCCTTAGTTTATCCGGTATTTAATTTTCTGTGTTTCTAATCCGGCCGGCTGCAATTAAGTTCACGAAACAGTATTTTTTTGACTGTGACAGGGAAAGGCAGCCGGTAATAGAAGAGAAAAGGGAAAAATGAACGCGAAAAAAAGCGAGATCCTTCTGAATTTGTGGATAGTTGTAATATCTCTGCTGGCGGCATTAGTTATAGCGGAGGTGTTTATCCGGGTCAAATGGACGAACTACTGGAAAAATTATAACAGGAGCATAATTTTACGGGAGTTGGTTCCTAACGATAAGAGAGTGTATTCGCGTAAAAACCTCTTTGCCCAGGGAGGCTATGTAACTGTCCGGACAGACGAAGACGGTTTTATGCTGCCGGACTTTATAGATAAAGGCACAAGCAAGGTAATGACCATAGCCTTCTTAGGCGCTTCTACCACAGAATGTTTTTGGGTGGATGAGGCCTTGAGATTTCCCTACTTAACAAGTAAAGAGGTTGCCGACACTTATAATATTTCTACAAGGGTGCTTAATTCCGGAGGGTCCAGTAATACCAGCCATCATTCTTTAAACGTCCTTTTAAATAAAGTCATCAATTATAATCCGGATATAGTCTTAATGCTGCACGCCGTGAATGACGCAACCCTCTTAATGGGAACGGGTAATTATAAGCCGGCAATGATAGAAGAAAAGGATATGTCGTTATTTGACTGGGCTTCCCGGAAGTCGTCCTTGATAGGATTTTTACGCCATATCAGAGCTCAATATTTAATCAACAAGGGACATCGAAAGATTGCCCGCGGTCTTATGGAGAAGAAAGATGCCCGTTCGTATCAGACGGAAGATACGGCGAGTTTGGAAAAAGCGTTAGCCCAATTTGCCGTCAGATTGAAAATATTTGTGGATGTCACCAGGGATATGGGCGCCGTTCCGGTTTTGGTGACCCAGCCATATTATCAAAAGATACAATATCAGCTTACCGAGGAAGGCCGAAAGACGTCTCTGGCGGGGATAAATTATATGGATAAGTTTAATGAGCAGATAAGAGAGACGGCGAAACTAAAAGAGTGCGCGTTGATTGACCTGGCCGGGGAATTGGATCAAGATGCGAAGTACTTTTATGACCATTTGCATTATTCGGAAGAAGGGTCCCGGAAAGTAGCGGGCCTTATATTTAAACATTTACAGGAGATTGTACCTTCTATCCTGAGAGAGGGGAATAAATAGCGATGAGTAAATTATCTATTCTCAAAGAACTTTGGAGTTTTCTGAAACAACGCAAAAAATGGTGGCTGATGCCTATTGTGGTTATGCTGATACTATTAGGAGCGTTGATTATTCTTAGCGAGAGTTCAGCCCTTTGTCCATTTATCTACA
>JAZDEE010000182.1:0-3273 GCA_043809065.1 Candidatus Omnitrophota bacterium
GTGCAGGTGGCCCGGCATCCTCAGCGGCCGTATACCTTGGATTATATAGGTTTGATCATGAAAGACTTTATCCAACTGCACGGGGACAGGCTTTTTGCCGATGATAAATCAATTATTTGCGGATTGGCGGAATTAAATGGCGCCGCCCAGGCGGGCCGGAAGATTATCGTCATCGGGCATCAAAAAGGCCGGGACACCAAAGAAAATCTCCTGCGTAATTTTGGCTGCGCTCATCCGGAAGGATACAGAAAGGCCTTGCGGGTAATGCGGATTGCGGAAAGGTTTGCCCTGCCGATTGTGGTATTTATTGATACTCCCGGGGCCTATCCGGGGGTGGGAGCGGAAGAGCGGGGTCAGGCGCACAGCATTGCCTGTAATCTACGGGAAATGCCCGCGATTGGAGTGCCCATAATTGTTTTTGTCATTGGGGAAGGGGGCAGCGGGGGGGCCTTAGGTATAGGAATAGGGGACAAAGTATGTATTTTAGAGCACGCTTATTATTCCGTTATTTCTCCGGAAGGCTGCGCCGCTATTCTTTGGAGGGAGCGTTCTAAAGCTCCGCAGGCCGCGCAGGCCTTAAAACTAATGGCGCAGGATTTAAAAGCCTTAGGTATAGTAGATGAAATTATTCAAGAACCTCTGGGAGGGGCGCACCGCGACCCCGCGGTCTGTGCCAATAACATAAAGGCGGCAATAGAAAAATACCTGCAGGAACTGCTGCCTTTACCGAAAGAAGAGCTTCTGGAGAGAAGATACGCGAGATTTCGTAAAATAGGTATGTTTTCCGAAGACCCGCCGATAAATTCCCCGGTTGCTGAGCCGGGTAGTGAATAAAGCCGGAGTGGTGAAACTGGCAGACGCGCTAGACTCAAAATCTAGTGGGGCTTAAACCCCGTGTGGGTTCGACTCCCACCTCCGGCACCAGTATTTAATAAAAAAAGCGCATTTATTATAACAATAAATGCGCTTTTTTATTTCCAAAAAAGTTAATGGAGCTGGCGGGAATCGAACCCGCGACCTTTTGACTGCCAGTCAAACGCGCTCCCAACTGCGCTACAGCCCCGTCGAATTTGTATCGGGAGGGCTGCAAACCCTCCCCTCCTATTTAGATAAAATATTATATCTGCTTTTCAGATGGTTGTAAAGAAGGATTTTTAGAAAACTTAGAACCCCTTGACAAAAGTGAAAAAGGTGATATTATATGTTTGCTGTCAAACTTGGTTTTTTAGGAAAGGATGTATTTTGCAGAGAGAGTACTGTCCATAAAAAAGGTTCGGCAGAAATGAAACGAAGAAAGGAGGGGCGTTATAATGGAACAAGTTGTAACTTTAATAATTACACACACACACACAGAATAACAGATTAGCGGCTGAAAAAAGATTATTTAGTTTATCCCTGAAGCGGAGGCTTGAGGGATTTTTTATTTTTCAGGGTAATTCCGGTTTTCTTGCGGCTCAAGCAAGGAAACCGGAACTTTTGTTTTTAGATGAAGCAAAGGAGGGGACAGAATGCGTGGGAAGAAGACAATATTTTGGGGATGTTGGGTTATAGTTTTGGGGATGTGCTGGGGAATTACGGCTGAGGCGAATATGTATAACGATGCCACCGGCAATATGGGTATAGGGACGACCGCGCCCAACGCCGAGCTGCAGATTGTGGGGGTAATAGCGGCGAATAATCTGGACGATAATCTGGCTTACCGTTCCTGTCTGCGCTATGTTTCGGCAACCCAGGTCCAAGTCCTGGCCGGGACTACGATTAAGATCGGGACGAAGATATTCTATTTATCGGAGGATCAGACTTTGACCTGGACGGATATAGACACCGGGAGCGAGGAAGGCGGTAAGGACTATCATATCTTTGCCTATGACAACAGCGGGACGTTAGTGTTTAAAATCCATAAGAGCACAGCCTATAATGATCATATTGATATTTACGGCGAGGACGCCGGCGGTCTGACCTATCCTTCGGGATATACGTCGGCAAATTCCAAGGTGATCGGCGGTTTTCATAATAACGCCACGGATACATCAGCAACGGCAGGAGATATATTGCAGTACTCGGTGTGGGACCGGAAGAACCGTCCGTCCTGTCCGGATCCCAGAGGAATGGTTAAATCCAAAACCAAACAGGTCTGGTATGACATCTATCTGGCCTCAGCCTGGGATGACGGGACGGTAGTAACCTCAATGCCGGGGAATGACCCGTATAATACCGTCTCGCGGCGGGTGCGTTCAGTGTATCAGTCTACGGTGTGGGATACAATGACCTGGTATTACGCCCAGCAGCGCGGGCATAATTCCGGCAAGCGCCTGTTAATGTATGATGAGTTTAGCGAAATGGCCACGGGCACGCCGGAGACCACGAATATCACCGGAAGCGCCGACCCGGTAACCACCGGCGGCCATGTGGATACCGGAGCAGTCCGGATAGTTTCCGCCATCGGAGCGGAAGACTGCGCCGGGGTATATTGGCAGTGGGGCAGGGAGTTATATACGAGAGATGATTCCGGTGCGGCCTGGGCCTGGGTTGCAAATACCGGAGGCAAAGGCTCGATTTATCATTACCATGATTACGACCCCGTGGCGCCGCTCTTCGGCGGGCGTTGGGACTATGGCGCCTACTGCGGCTCGCGCTGTCTCCGTACAGGTACGTCTGGTACACGTACACCGGCAGTGGGGCGCGGTTTGCCTGTGACTCTCTGTAATCTGAAGACTGAAAATCTGTTTTCCGTTTGGGGCGTAGAGCATAGGGCATAGAGCGTAGGGCGGGTAGGGATGTATGGAAGAATTAATAATATATCAAAAGGTGTATGATTTCATGTGTTATTTTTTCCCACTGGTGGAGAGGTTTCCCAAATCGGAGAAATTTGTGTTGTGCGCGCAGGTGAAAAACGGGGTGTGGGATATCCTCAAGCTGATTATCCGGGCGAATAAGTCCCGGAATAAGACACCGTTGCTTTTTGAGATAGACGTTTTACTGGTGCAGGTGAAGACAATGGTGAAGTTCGCGCACCAGAGACGGTATTTATCCACGCAGAAATGGGAGCATGCGGGAAAATTGTTAGCAGAGATCGGCCGCCTGTTAGGCGGGTGGCTGAAGTCCTGCTCAAGAGGGGTAACCCCCTTTGAGCAGAGGGGTAAGGGTTGTTAAAGCAGAGTGCCGTGGCGCCGATCTTCGGCGGGAATTGGGACAATGGCGCCAACTGCGGCTCGCGCTGTCTCAATCTGAACAATTACGTCTGGAACACGAACACCAACATTGGGGCGCGGT
>JAZDEE010000183.1:0-2289 GCA_043809065.1 Candidatus Omnitrophota bacterium
TTCGAATTTAACATAATTTATGTAACAGAACAGTAGTATATTTTGAAAAACGGTCCGTAGATGAAGGAAAACCCCAGTATCGTTACCCCCGTAGTGGAAATGCGCAGCCAACTGAATCCGCCGCAGTTTGAGGCGGCGACTACGATTGATGGTCCGCTGTTAGTCATTGCCGGGGCAGGTTCCGGTAAAACCAGGGTGATTGAATACCGGGTATTGCATCTTGTCCAGAACAAAATAGAGCCGCAGACGATTCTATTGCTTACCTTTACCAGGAAGGCCGCCCGCCAGATGCTGGAACGGGCGGAAAGATTAGACCCCCGCTGCAAAGATGTTGAGGGCGGGACATTCCATTCCTTCTGTTATAAAATTTTAAAAAAATACGCGCAAGTTATTGGTTTCCCCAATTCATTCTCCATTTTGGATGAAACGGACGCGGAAGAACTAATCCATAAATGCTGCGCGAAACAGGGTCTTTTTAAAGACGAAGAAAGATTCCCCCGCAAAAATACCTTGCGAACTATTCTCAGTATGGCTGTCAACAAAAATATGTCCATAGAGGATGTGTTACAGAGGGAATACCCGCATTTTAGCGAATTTACCGCTGATATTACTAAGTTAGGGACTGTTTATGAAGAGAGCAAACGCGATAAAAATTATATGGATTATGATGATTTACTGAAGTATTCCCGGCTTTTACTGGAGAAGGAAGATATCCGGCGGAGTATGTCGGGTAAATACCGTTATATAATGGTAGATGAGTATCAGGATACCAATACATTGCAGGGTGATATCAGTTATTTTCTGGCTAAGGAGCATAAAAATATAATGGTTGTCGGCGATGACGCCCAAAGCATATACGGTTTCCGGGGGACTTCGCACAAAAATATTATGGCTTTCCCTCAGAAATTTCCCGGATGCCGGATAATCAAGTTGGAGGATAATTACCGCAGTACGCAATCTATTTTAGACATCGGAAACCTGGCGCTGAACAATATGCAGAATAAATATTCCAAGTGTCTGCGTTCCGCTAAAATGGTGAAAGGGGAGAAACCCCGGCTTTTATTTTTTAAGGATGTCTATCGGGAGGCGGAGTGGATTGCCGAAAGGATTAGACAACTGGAATACGCGGGGGTCAGCCTGCGGCAGCAGGCGATATTGTTCCGCTCCGCGTATATTTCTATCCCTTTACAGGCGGAACTGACGAGAAGAGGCATTCCTTTCCAGGTATTTGGCGGGCTTAAATTTTATGAAACAGCGCATGTGAAGGACATCGTGGCGCATTTACGGATAGCGGCTTATCCGGCGGATGAATTATCCTGGCAGAGGGCCTTGATGCTGCTTAGAGGCATAGGACCTAAAACAGCAGAGCGGATTTGTGAAGCGGCATCCATGGCTGCTCCCGGGCAGGATATTATTGCGCAAATATTACATAAGTATGGGCAGGGAAACAAATATTCTTCCGAGATAACCCGGATGTGCAAGGCGCTTAAGGCAGTTCGCCAGGAAGCAGGCAATACTGCCGAACAATTTGGGATTCTGCTGGACTATTATCAGCCCCTGCTTCAGGATAAATTTGATGATTGGCATCTGCGCGCCAATGATTTAAAGACAGTTAAACAAATTGCCGCCAAATATACTGCCTTGGAAGAGTTGTTAGCCGATTTTGCTATTGAGCCTCCGGAAAGAGCCGTTGAACGGGATGAAGGGGTTCTGACTTTATCCACCATTCATTCGGCTAAAGGACTGGAATGGGATGTGGTGTTTCTAATCGGACTGATGGAAGGAATTATGCCGGTAAGTTTCGCTTTAGATGACGAAGAGAGTCTGGAAGAAGAACACCGGCTGTTTTATGTGGGGGTTACCCGCGCGCGCAACCGCTTGTTTTTATCATTGCACTATGAGGGGCACCGGGGCGGACTGCCTCAGTTTAACCAAATTTCCCGTTTTGTCAATCTTCCCGATATGTTAGCTAAGTTAGAGTATGAGGCCATTGCGGGCGAAGAAATGTTTGACCTTGATGAGGATGATGTTATATCCGTTTAATTTGTTGACGGTAAGTTTCTGCTGTATAATTTTTTGGCTTTGTGTTACTATGTATCTGCTCAAACGAACGTAACGAGCTAAACGGGCAAAACGAGCCAAACGGATAAAGATATGCCGAAATACTTATATCGAGCAAAACGCGGCCCTCAACAAATAGAAGAGGGGATAATCGAAGCGACGGCTCAGTCTGCAGCCTTGCAGAAATTGACCCAGATGGGTTATTTTCCCATCAGCGTTACATTAGAG
>JAZDEE010000184.1:0-3132 GCA_043809065.1 Candidatus Omnitrophota bacterium
CGACGGATAATCTGGATTCCCGCTTTTTCGCCAGAGGCGGACCTGCCTTCGGCAGGCGCGGGAATGACCCAAGGAGAGTTTTGCAACAGTCTCAACTTAACTTTTTTTCTAAAGGGGGTAATGATCTATTGACCGTTCCCTGCTTTTTTGCCTTTTTCATTAGAAGCAAGAGGTAAAGAAAAATCTTTGCTGACTTCCACGACGGGACACCTAAATGACCGTCCTGGCGAAAGCCGGTATGACGGTTGTTGGGGTGTCGCTGCGGAAGTTAGGCCGCGGTCTAATACAATATCCAGGGTCAATGCTTTCGCAGAAACCCCAGAATCACTGTAATAAACTGTTCAAAATCGGCTTTGTGAATAAGTAAATGCTTAAACACGAGCTGATCATCTACCTCGGCATATTCATGAACCAGAATATTTCTCAACGCCCGCATTTGTTTTAGTTTATTAAACATATTTTCATCAACAATTTTGTTCTTCCTTAATTTCACAAACAAATCGTTTTCCTCATAAGGAAGTCCCAGCCGCAGCCCTGAAACAATTATTTTACAGATATCTATATTACACTCTATGGCTAACTGCAAAAGCCGTTCGCATCCGCGTTTCTTTTCTATCTGCTGATACCGCGTAAAATTTTCAGGTAAAATCTGCGTGAGTTCATCCAGATATTTTCGCAATTCATCAATTTTTGTTAAAACACGCGCTTTATCCAGCATTTTCAACCTCCGCGAGATATCCTTTGTAACCGCGCTCGAAGTCATTGTATATAGTAATCTGCCGTAAAACCAAATCGTACAGTTTTTGCTCGTCCTTACATAAAATAAGCCGGCCTTCCTTAATAACTCTTTTTTGAATATATAAAGGTATTTGCTGAAAAATCTGGATGTCTATTCCCGGAAACTGCTCCAGAAATTCCAATTTTTTTTGAGAAAGTTCAAGAGCTGACCAAGCCTTACACTGATTAAGAACAACGCAAATATCTATGTCGGAACGCGCCGCGGAAGTATTCCGGGCACAACTTCCAAATAAAAATACTGCCAGAGTATCTTTATCTTCCCGGCTAAACCTCTTTATTTTTTCTAAACAGGGTTTTATTTTCGCTTTTCCCATAGTCTTCTCTCTTAAGGCCATACTTCCCTCAACGGCTTTCGCCGGCAGGACGGTCGTTGGGGTGTCCCGTTACGGAAGCCGGAAAAATTTGACACGCGGTTACCGAATGTTTACCTTTTTTAGGATTCTTAATATATTATACGAGAGTTTTTCATCTATGGCAATAATATTTCGCGAGACGCGAGAACGAGAAAAATCTTTGCTTCCTGCTATTCTAAATATCCCGGCCTATTTCGTGGATGTTCAGTTTTTTCCGGCAGCTCGGGCAGCGAAAGGTGTTTCCTTCAGCAGCGAAAAAGCTATCCACTTCCTCCGCGTTCAGGTCTTCGCCGCAATATGGACATTTACATAAATTCGAATGACGGGAAAAGTCTAACGGCTGTTCCTCTATAAACTCAATGTCATCTTCCATTGTATTTATTAATTATTTCCAGGGCTTCCTGGGGAGTTTCCACTACATTAAAGATATGTAAATCCCGGGGATCAATCATCCGGTTTTTGAGCAAAGTCGCCTCAATCCAATCCAACAGGCCCTGCCAGTACTTCTTATTAAACAAGATTACCGGCCGCGCCTGCATCCGGTTAGTCTGGATTAAGGTAATCGCCTCCATAAACTCATCCATTGTTCCGTATCCGCCGGGAAAAATCAGATAGGCCTGGCTGTATTTAGCAAACATCACCCGGCGGCAGAAGAAATATCTGAATTCAATCAAACGATCCAGATATTTATTGGGTTTTTGCTGAATGGGCGTCAGGATATTTAATCCGATGGAAAGCCCTTTGGCTTCCCTGGCCCCTTTGTTGGCCGCTTCCATTATTCCCGCCCCGGCTCCGGTAATAATTGTATATCCGGCCTGAGCAAACACTCGAGCCGCGCTTTGCGCTAATTTATAATATGGTTCCTGAGAAGATACCCGCGCCGAACCAAAAATAGAAACCGCCTTCTGTACGTCGGAAAGCTCCTCAAAGCCTTCCACAAACTCGCTCATAATGCGGAATATCCGCCAGGGGTCTTCTTTAGTAAAATCTTTTGTTTCAGGTGTGTTATCAGCCACTTGTCTCCCTCCGCGCGAATTTTTCGCGCACCCATTTTTTAGCCTGGGATTTGTTTTTAATCTTTCCCTCTAACTGCAGGTCAACCATCCCGCTATGAATTCTACCAAAAATCGGCCCGGGAGTAAAGCCCATTTTTTTTAATTCATCGCCGTTCAATAACGGCTTGGGAATCACCGGGCCGCTTCGGAACCGCGTATGTTTCCTTTTCAAAAACCGCCATACGGAGAGGTCCTTATGCGAAGCCAGACAATCTATATAATGCAGTTTCAGCTCTTCGGAAAAAGTAGGCCGGGCCAAAAGCCGCTTCAGTGTGGCCTGGCGCATCCTGGGCGCCTCCATCATCCGCATATGATTATCCACGCAGGCGACAATGTTCTCTCTGTCGGCATTCGGGAAGCAAAGTTCTCTGAGTATTTTGTCCGCTATCTTCGCCCCGGTTTTGTCATGTCCGCTAAAGCGGATGCGGTCGGTAATCTGAAAGGTGTCCGGTTTGCCGATGTCGTGTAAAAGACAGGCAAAAGCTAAAACTACCGATGGTTGTTTTAATTGTTTCAACATCAGTAAGGTATGCGAAAACACATCTCCTTCCGGATGAAACTGCGCGGGCTGGGGCACCCCTTTCATCCTGGCCGCGTCCGGCAGGACATACTCCAGGAGCCCGGTTTCATCGAGCAGTTCTAATCCCCGGGCCGGATTCGGCCCGGTAAATATGGAGATTAACTCATCGCGGATTCTCTCCGGGCTTGCTTTGGTTATCTCCGCGGCAAACTTTTTAATGGCCAGAGCGGTTTTTTCTTCTATCTTAAAATCCAGGTTCGCGCTAAACCTTACCGCCCGGATAAGGCGCAAAGGGTCGGCCAAAAAACAAGCGTCCGGGGAACCAACCGCGGCAATGTTTTTGGCGCGGATGTCTTTTTTGCCGCCGGCGGGGTCAATTATTTCTTTGGTCAGCGGGTCGTAAGCC
>JAZDEE010000185.1:0-2701 GCA_043809065.1 Candidatus Omnitrophota bacterium
CAAATTTGTGGGGCAAAAAGGATATCGCCGGGATTTGAATGTCGCCGCGGTTATCCCGGCAATGGGTTTATTCCGGAACAAAGAAAAGTTATCTCTCAAGATGCTGGGAGATAAGCCATTGATTGCCTATACGATAGAACAGGCTTCAAGATGCGGTTTGCTGAACCGCGTGATAGTTTCCACGGAAGACTGTGAAGTGGCGGAAGCGGCTATGCAGTATGGGGCGGAGGTCCCCTTTTTACGTCCCAGGGAATTGTCCCGGCCGCGTGTCCCTGTGGAAGATGTGCTCAAAAATATAATAGACAAATTTAAAGAAAGAAAAGACCCTGTCCCGGAATTTATTGTTGTTTTGAATTATTATGTTCCTTTTAAGGAAGAACGGCATATTACTGAAGCAGTGAACACCATTTTGTTGTATAATACTGATTCCGTAATCAGCGTGGTTACTGATTTAACTTTTCACTGGAAACCGGGAGAGCAGGGATTGACTCCTGTAGGCTATCAAAAGCGCCTGCTGCGGGAAGATAAGGAAACCGTTTACAGAGAAAACGGCGCTTTATATGTGGTAAAAACGAAGATAATTGAGGCGGGGGGCTATTTAGGAAATAAAGTAGGTCATATTGAAATGTCTGCCCGGGCCTCCTGGCGTGTAGAAGATGACTTTAGTTTTTGGATTGCGGAAAATATTTTGGCCGCGGATATATCATTGGAAGCCCAAACAGCCGGGCGATGTTTGGCTGATATAGAAGGAACCAAAACTGAACAGGAAAGAAAATTATGCCCGAAGGGTTAAAGGTTTTAGGCGTTATCCCGGCAAGAGGCGGCTCTAAAGGTATATTTAAGAAAAATATCCAGCCTCTTTACGGGAAGCCGTTGATCGCTTATGTAATTAACGCGGCAAAAGAAGCGCTGCTCCTGGACCATTTTATAGTTTCTACGGAGAGTGAAGAAATAGCCGGTGTAGCCGGAAAATGCGGCGCGGATGTCCCTTTTTTACGCCCGGAAAAGTATGCTACGGATACAATTTCGGTGACAATAGCCAGTAAACACGCGCTGGAGTTTTTTGACGCGCAAGGTGTGCGTTACGATGCGGTAATTTCCCTGCAGCCTACCTCCCCGTTGACCCAAGCCGGGGATATAGATGCCTGTATCAAGAAAATGACGGAGACGGATTGTGATTCAGTGGTGAGCATGAAATTCTTGGAAGAGGTGCATCCCTGGCGAATCTATAATATGCAGGCGGACCGGGTAGTGCCTTTTAATGAATACACGAACGAGAATTTCCCGCAGCGCCAGGACAGGCCGGCGGCTTATAAAATGTCCGGGGCAATCTTTTTGCGCAAAAGACATTTGCTGGAGAAATGGAACGAGATTGATTTTGCCCTCGGGCAGGATAAACGGGGCATTTTAATCCCGCCGGATAGAAGTGTGGATGTCAACTGTCCGGAAGATTTGTTAGTAGCTGAGGCCCTGCTTAAAAAAGAGAACGGAGAAATGAGGATTAAGCGATGAAAATCGGGGATTTTGTAATCGGGGAGAAAACCTTTATAGTTGCGGAAATTGCCGGCAATCATAACGGCAGTTTGGAAACAGCAAAAAAATTAATCAAGTCAGCCAAAGAGGCCGGGGCGGATGCCGTTAAATTTCAGACGTATCAGGCTGAAAAATATATTGATAAGAATGAGCCGGCGCTGGCTTTGGTAAGCAAGTTTTTTAAGACCCAGCAGGAGAGATATAAAAGTTTACAGTTTAGTCCTAAGCAGTGGGAGATGTTAATTAACCTTTGCGGTGAGCTGGAGATAATGTTTTTCTCTACGCCGGCGGATCAGGATTCGGTTGATTTTTTAGCTCCCTATGTTTGCGCATACAAGATTCAATCCGGAGATGTAACTAATATTCCTTTAATCAGGCAAGTGGTAAAAAAAGGTAAGGTTGTGATTATGTCTACAGGGATGGCTTCTGAAGATGAGCTGGAAACCGCGGTAAAGGAAGTGCCTGAGGATAGACTGGTCCTTTTGCATTGTGTATCTATTTATCCTACCCCCGCGGATAAAACAGGTCTTCTTTCTATTGCTTATCTGCAAAATAAGTTTAATGTCCCGGTAGGATATTCAGACCATAGTTTAAATTCATTGGCCTGTTTGGCCGCGGTGGCTTGTGGCGCGGTGATTATTGAACGGCATTTTACCAATGACAAGAATCAGGAAATCGGGGACCATAGATTTTCCGCGGACGCGGATGAATTTAAACGGATGGTGAAAGACATAAGAGAGATAGAAAAGATGATGACCGGGTTTGACCAGAGGCTGACTGAATCCGAGCTGAAAATGCGTTATATGCTGCGCAGAAGCCTGGTATTAACCGCTGATGCAGGTAAAGGAACGGTGTTGACTGAGCAGATGTTAATGCCTCTGCGTCCGGAAAAAGGGATTTCTTCCCGGAAGATTGATTATGTCGTGGGTAAAAGGACGACAAGAGATCTGTGGAGCGGGCAATTTATTACGGAAAAGGATATAGCTTAAGGCAAAGAATGAAAAGATTCGCGCTTTTTACTTGTGATACGGAATATACCCCGCCTTGGAATGAAGGTTCCTGGGGGAATCAGGAGAAGGTGTCTTTTCAGGAGGGCGTGAAAAATATAGACGGTATCCTGAGCAAATTGAAGATTCGCGGGACTTTTTATTGTCAGGGGACGATGGTG
>JAZDEE010000186.1:0-15027 GCA_043809065.1 Candidatus Omnitrophota bacterium
GGTATGTATTTGCCTGGGATTTTAGAAGGCCAAGTTGAAAGTTCATATCCAGGGTTAACCCATATTTTCTATTAAGCGCATTATGGCGGACAAGGCTTCTTCTTCATCCCGGCCTTGCGCGGATATCTTGATTTTGTCTCCGCGGGTTATCCCTAACTGCATAATTCCTCCGAGCGTAATTTTTTTCGCGCTGACGACTTCCGCGTTTTTTTCGATCGTAATATCGGACTGAAAGGTTACGGCCTTCTGTACAATCATCGCGCTCGGCCGGGCATGAAATCCCTGCCTGCAGGTTACAATAATCTCCTGGGAAATCATCACTAATCCCTGCTGTTCAACATTAAGATGGGCAATTGTTTATACTCTATACTATAAATGTCTTTTTCTTTTAATTCTTCTTTGGCAATATTGACAATATCGGACAGCGGCGCTGTTTTGAGACTGCCTTCTTTTTTACGCTCAAAAAAGATAGCAGTGCGGGCTAAGGCGTTCATCACTCTCAGCGCGACTGCTCCCCGCCTGTGCTGGGCGTAAAGCAACATTATAATTGTAAATACCGGCTGGTCATCAATGGTTTGCCATTCTATTCCTTCAGAGCTTCTGATGATTGCGGCTATATGTTTAGGATAAAGAGTTCCATAGCCATGCGGGAGAGCTATCCCCGCGTTAAGCCCGGTGGAATTCATTGTTTCCCGGTTGAGCATCTGTTCTAAGACATCATTATAAGAGAAGTCTACGGACTGAGCAATGTGCGCGACGATTTTTTTCATCACCTTGTATTTATCCAGAAACATTTTCGGCGGCACGTTCAACTCCAGGGATAAAAGCAGGACGTCGTTTATTTCTTTGTCTTTGCGCAGAATCTCATAAATCGTATCAATCAGATGTCCGCGCACATAGCGCTCAAACTGTTCCGGTCCGGTAAAATCCCAAATAAGCCCGCTTTGCTCCAATTCTTTGCGGAATTCGATCACCTGTTTCAGCTGTTCGACCTCCTGGATGCTGGGCATAACATAGGGCATTTTGCTAAAATAAAACATTATTTTAGGACGCCCTTTCCCTTTCCATAATTTATAGGCTTCATCGAATTCTTCCCTGGTGCCCGATGCGGCCTTTCCCGTAGGAGTGCCGAATCTTTTCCACATAATCCCGATAAAAATATCGTATTGTCCAATCTGGTCTAAGATCACCTGCTGCGGTCTGCCCATGGACGGAGTTACATCGGTTTCCCATCTCATCAGCTGTAAAGAAACATTGAGCTTAGGACAAATTGAACGGTTTAATTCGTCCACTACAATCGCCAATCGCTCTCTTTCCGGGATAACATCAGACGGCGACGAAACAAATATTTTAATAACCTTTACTCCCTCATTCATTAGCTATTCCTTGTGTATTTCAAGACTTGCCCCTGTTCCACTTTTTCTGCTTAGCTGTCAATAAAGCGCACAAAGTGATAAATTTTCGCGGATTTTGCTTATATAATTCCTCGGCGTGCAAACCATTTTTGATGATTGCCAGTTTTTTGGGTTTTTTTGCGTTTTTATAAAGAGCATCGGCGTGATGCTTAAAAATAATCGGGTCGCGGTCTCCGTGGATAATTAAAAGAGGTATCGGGGCTATCTTGCCAATTTCATCTACGGGATTTTTCTTTTTAACGAAAACATTCCCCAGCCTCAAACGGAAGGTATGACTGCCGATATGCTGTATCCCCGGCCAGAGCGCCTCTTTTTCCCAAAACCGATTTTCTATCTTTTCAAAACTAAGCGGACCGCTTACGGCAATCAGGCCATCCACATTTTTATATCTCGCCACTTCAATAATAGAAGAAGCCGCCCCTAAGGAGAATCCTAATAGATAAATACGGCGATAATATTCTTTGGCATAATCAATAACGGCTTTAATGTCTTCGTGTTCTTTAGAGGTAAAGCTATAAATCCCGCCGCTGGTTCCGTGCCCCCGCTGGTCCATGGCAATCACATCGTATAACTCGTATAAGTCATCAGAAAGCTCTAAAAAGATGCGGGCATCTTTGGACATAGCGAACCCGTGACAGATAATAAAAACAGTGTCTCTTGTGCCTTTGCGCAAATGAGTAAAGGCAATCCGTGTCTTGTCAAAAGACGCCGCTATTCTTGCAAGTTTGTCTTGCTCACCGTATTTTTTATCTATTCTCAACATAATTTTCTTTAGATTATTTTGTATGCAGGATTAACTTTTTAGTAGAGTAGTCTACTTCAAACTTGAAATTTTTCAAGAAAGACATCCCTAACAACCCGTCCGTGCCGATATCGGACGCCGAGTCATCCAAAAACACTACTGCCGCCACATCTTTGGCTTCTACCCCCTCAACCACTACACTTTCCAAAACTACATATTGCACATCTCTCTTGCTGCCATCGGCAAACTGCGCTTGAGTAATTTGTTTGTCTTTTATAGAAGTCAAGCCCAGCTTTTGGGCAATGGGATGCGATAAATAAACATTAGTCGCTCCGGTATCCAACAATAATGAAGCCTTGACCGTTTTATTAATTAATACGTCTACGACGATACGCTGCAAGTTATCCGCCCCCGAAGAAAAACTTACTTCTTTGGAACCGGACGTCCCGGCCGTCTCATCCGGAGGGACCCATCTCCATTGCTTGCATATAAGTTTCATGTTGTCCGGGCTGGCGGGAGAAACACTGTCCTTATAAAGTTGGGAGAACGGCGGGGTGTCCGCCGAAGAAGAAACCGTGATTAACAAAAGTAAAGCCAACGCTAACAAGAAAAGACTATTCCTTTTATTCTTATCCATCTTTCCTCCTGCTGTTAGGCCAAACTACTGCTTTGTCCGGTAAGCTATTGAAAACAAAAACTAAGAATTCTATCTCCAGGCTTCCAGCTTCAATAATTTCACTTTGGCTGCAAGATTAGTTTTTTATGTTCATTATCGATTTGGAAATTGAATCTTTTCAAAAAGGACATTCCCAAAAGGCCGTCGCCCATAATCGTTGTGCCGGTGTCCTGCCCAAGCACGACTGCCTCCACATTTTTTGTTTCGACGTTTTCCACTACCACGCTATCCAAAAGCACATACCCGGCCTCAATCTTCCGTCCGTCAGCCAGCATAACCTTAACATTGCTCTTTTGCCCTCCGTCAGAATCTATGCCTAACTGTTGGGCTATACGATTCGACAAAAGCACAACTGAAGCGCCGGTATCCAGCATTAAGGAGGCCTTGACTTTGTTATTAATGACGGCCTCTACTAATATATGCCCCATATCTTGAGAAAAATCTACTTCTTGCGTCTCCTGTTTTTTTTGCAGTTCTGCCGCCTTTTGTCCAATCCACTCCTCCCGCATGCGCTGTATCTCTTCAAAACTGGATTTCTCCACTTTTTCTATTGTGTTCCAGTCAAATTTTACCGTGCCGAATCCCACGTCCAGTTCAACCCGTTCTCCATCATCAGACTTAATTATTCCCTCAATATGCCGTCCATTACGAAGATAAAGAACATCGGCGGACACGGCCCCGCAAAGTAAAAAGGATAAAACCAATATGCTAATTATTATTCCCACATTCCGCCTGTTCTTTTTCTGTTCCTTCCCCGCCTGTTTTTAACCGGCACAATTGCTTGAGGCGGGCTACCTCCTGAGAAGAAAGCGCCCGCCACCGGCCTTCTTCAAGATTGGCCAATTTTAACGGGCCAAAGGCCGTCCTTTGAATGGCCAAGACAGGATGCCCCACGGCCATAAACATTTTCTTGATCTGGCGTTTGCGCCCTTCAGTAAGACAAACCTCTAACGTTGTTTCTTTCTTCTGCTGTTTTATGATGCCAATCTTACAAGGATACGTCCTTTTACCTTCCAGAATGATGCCCTGCTCCAACTGCCCAATCTTACTCCGGTTGACGCATCCGGAAACACAGACATGATAGATTTTCACAATCCCGAATTTAGGATGGGTTAAACGGAAAGCCAGTTCGCCGTCATTGGTCAAAAGTAAAAGACCAGTCGTATCTTTGTCCAGCCGGCCGACAGGATAAATGCGCGTATCCCTTTTGCCCACAATGTCTATTACTGTCCGTCCGGCATATTTGTCTTTCACCGTGCAGACTACGTCTTTGGGCTTGTTAAGCAGGCAATAAACCCGCGCGGAGACAAAGCTGGACTGACCATCTACGGTGATTTTATCTTTTTCTAAATCTACGCGTTCGGACGGGAACAAAGCATTTTCCCCGTTGACCTTCACCCGGCCCGCCTGAATAAGCTCCACTGCGCTCCTGCGGGAAGCAAATCCTAATTTAGCTAAGGCAACCTGTAAACGTAATTTAACCACCATCGTTATCACCCGTCAGACTGGCCATCCGGGTTAGAGCTCCTGCTCGACAATTTCCATCCGGCTGAAAATATTATACAGCAGGACCACAAGTAAACTTATAGTCTTCCGCAGATGGTTCTGTTGCGCGGCAATCCTTTTTAACGCCTGAATAGAAAGAGAAACCGCTTTTTTACAGACGCACAATTGAGCTACGGCATCGCATAATTCAAAATCATCGTCTTTATCTTTTTCGTAAAGACACAAACCGCATAATGCGCGGTACATCTTCGCAGGCAAAAGGGTATGATACCAGCAAACCGTCTCATAATCAGCGGATGAATTATTACCGCCCTCTTCCTGGTTCAAAAAGCTTTTTAAAAAAGCATTGGCCTGCTTCATATATTGTTCAACTGTTTTTTGTAAAGGATGAGAATATAACAAGACTTCCTTGCTGCGCAGTTCTTCATCACTATCAAAGTCTTCATTACTTATATAGTTGTCTTCCTCGGTATATATTTCAGCCGTATCTTCTATCTCCTGAAGTCTTTTTTCCAGTTCCGCCTGAACGATTTCCAGGTCATTCTCATCCTTACCATAAGCGATATTGATCAGGCGTTGTTCCAATAGCTCCAGATAAAGACTGCACCCTTTTTGCGTCTCTAACGCGCAACGCTCACACCAGCGGTCGCAAAAATTATACGGAGTCCTTCGCGCTTCCTCGGCATTCCTGCGCATTATTTTTGCTAACTTTTTATTCATAGTCATCTCTCCGGGAACCTAAAAAACCGTTTACGGTATTGTCTTCAAAATATCTCATTTTGGGCTTACTTCTCCCAATAGCCCTTTTACTATTCCTAATAACACAACAGCATCAAACGGTTTAGTCAAATACGCGGCCGCCCCTGTATCCATACCCTTTTTCATGCTTTCAAATTCCGCGCAGGCAGTAAGCATGATTACCGGGATATCTTTGTATTTGGAATCCTCTTTAATCATATGGTGAATCGTATGCCCGTCCATCTCCGGAAGCATCAGGTCCAGAATTATCAGGTCGGGATTATGGAGATGCATCTTTTCCATTGCCTCGGAAGCGTCATTGGCGCTCTCGACAATGTACCCCTTTTGTTTCAACACTGTCTCCACCGCAGTTATAATCGCGGATTCATCATCAACTACTAATATCTTAGCAGACACTGCCTTCTCCTTTCACTTCGCTTTCTGTTGTATTCACCTTTCGTATATGATATCATAACCTTATGTTTAAGCAACTAAAAAACAGAGTCAATAAAGAACTAACCAAACTATTGGCGGAAACAGAGAAAAACTATAAATTATCCGCGTTTTCCCCTTTCCTGGCCCGCAGTATAAAAGAATTCATTCTTCGGGAAGGAAAACGCCTCCGGCCTATCCTTTTTATCATCGGCTACTTAGGTTTCTCACCCAAAGGAACCCCCGGGCTCTACCGCAGCGCCGCGGCTATAGAAATATTACACAGTTTTTTCCTGGTCCATGATGATATCATCGATAAAGCCGTTTTGCGCAGAGGTAAACCTTCAATGCACCAAGCCTTTAATAATTATCTTAAGAGATATAAAAAGACAAAATTCAGCGGTGAAGATTTAGCTATAGTCACCGGAGACATTATGTACGCGCTGGCCATAGAGGCCTTTCTTTCCATCAAAGAGCAGCCCCGGCGCAAAGAAAATGCCCTGCGCAAATTCGCCGCGGCAGCCCTTTATACCGCTTGCGGTGAATTTGCCGATACTTTTTTTAGTACAAAAAGCCTCCGAAAAACTACCCTGAAAGACATTTATGTGATATACGACTATAAAACCGCTTTTTATTCCTTTGTCTGCCCCCTGACCACAGGAGCGCTTCTGGCCGGAGCCGCCGCCGCGGACATTAACAAGCTTTCCCAATATGGAATGCGCATCGGCCGGGCCTTTCAAATAAAAGATGACATCCTGGGTATATTCGGCTATCCGGGGCAAACCGGAAAATCATCGCTGACAGACCTTCAGGAGGCCAAAAAAACCATTCTCATCTGGCATGCATATAACCACTCATTACCCAAAGAACAAAAATTCATCAGCAAGGTCTTCTCTAAAAATAAAGTGCAAAAAAGCGATTTAACCGCGATGCGAAAAATAATCCGCGGCACGCGGAGCATAGATTACGCTGAGCAAGAGATCTCCCGTTTACTGCAATCTTCCACGGATATCCTGGCGTCTTCAAAAATAAAACCCGATTACAAAAACACCCTCGAAAAATATTCCCGGGGGTTGCTGCAAATATAACAAATATATTTTACCAATAACAGAACTTTTTGCAAAGATAAACTTTAACGGGCGGGCACAGGGGCCCGCCCCTACAAGTGTATGTTGGAAATGATGAAAATCAATATCGCAAAAAACAGCGGATTTTGTTTCGGAGTACGAAGGGCAATAAAAATAGCGGTCAATACGGCCCGCTCCCGCCGGCATATTGAAATGCTGGGAGATATCGTCCATAATGAAAACGTAATCAAAATGATGCAAAAAGCGGGGATAAAAAGAGTGAAACGCCTCAGCCGGGGAAAAGGGAAAACTCTGCTCATCCAGGCGCATGGAATACCCGCGTCCGTTTATAAAAAAGCGAAAATGCTGGGCTATAATATTATAGACGCGACTTGTCCTATGGTTAAAGAAATCCACTCTATAGTGAAGGCTATGGAAGGCAAGGAATATAAAATAGTAGTGATCGGCGATAAAAAACACGATGAAGTTACAGGCATCAACGGACAATTAAAGAACAAGGCCGTAATCATTGATGAGAAAAAAGACCTTTTACAGCTTAAAAAACAGGATATCCCAAAAACAGCAATAGTAGTGCAATCTACTCAGGACGCGGATAAGGCATCTGCTCTTGCCCGGGAATTACGTCTATTTTTGCCAAAGGTAAAGTTTTTCAATACAATATGTAAACCTACCCGGCAAAAACAGGAAGAAATAAAAACAATGTCGCGAGAAAACGACGTAATGATTATTATCGGCTCTAAATACAGCGCTAACACCCAAAGACTCTATCAAATATCCAAATTGTTAAATAAGCGCACCTACCAGGTCCAATCAGATAAAGAAGTACGTAAAGGCTGGATAGCGGGAGTAAAAAGCGCAGGGATATCTTCCGGGGCATCTACTCCGGATTATGTGACCCGAAAAGTAGTTTTAACTATCAAGAAATTTCGTCCTTGACACTTTTGTGTCAAGGACTTAAGATTATTCTTTGCGAAATTTCAGTGGTTAGGAAAATGTTTTACTTGTGCCCGTAAGGGTATACTTTCCTACACCATAAAAAACTTATTATTAAATAAGGATTATTTTATTTCCCCCTGCTCCAAAATCCGCAGGATAATATCAACAACCTTGCTGTTAAACTGGGTAGTTCTGTTTTTCTTCAGTTCTTCCACGGCCTCATCTTTACTTAACGCCATCCTATACGCGCGCTGAGAGGTCATCGCGTCATAGGCATCAGCCACAGCAATAATTGACGCGAAGATATGGACTTCATCTCCTTTTAAACGATCGGGATACCCCTTGCCGTCATAACGTTCATGATGTTCCCTGATCACCGCCAGCAGTTCTTCATTTAAGGCTATGGGTCGCAGGATTTCTTCTCCCATAACCGGATGTTTACGAATTACTTCCCACTCTTCTTTAGTCAGTTTCCCTTTTTTATTCAAAATACTCTCGCCTATACCCAGCTTGCCTACATCATGCAGCAGAGCTTCTTCCCGCAGTAATTCTATCTTGTCTTTAGAGAAACCCATCTGGACGGCAATCTTTACCGCGTAATCAGAAACACGCTCAGAATGTCCCCTTATATACTCATCCTTCGCTTCCATGATACGGACAAAAGACTGCATCACTTTATAAAAGTAGGTATGTATTTTTCGGCGGTAATTGTACAGCCGCTGGGCCATTTCATTAAAAGACAGTGATAATTCGGTTACTTCATTCCATCCTTTAAGCTCTACCTGATACCGGAAATTACCTTTGCCAATGGTATGCGCAGCTTCGGCTAATTTCTTGAGCGGCTTAATAATACTCCTGGTCACCATGACTCCCAGGAATAGAGAAAATATAACGCATATAATCGCCATGCTAATAACGCGTTCAAAAGAAAGATGGCTCAGAAAAACAACACTCAATAAAGCAAAGAATAACATAGTCAGCACAAAAAATATACTCAGCCTTATTTCCAGACTATTTAAGATACTTTTTTTCTTTGCCAAGCTTCCACCCCCCTTTAGTTACCCTCTTGATAGCGTATTATAACAAAAAGAATACCGCGGGTAAACATATTTTATTGATTAAGAAATTTGCCTTTGCCTATTTTATATGGTATACTTGGAGGTGGCAAAATTGAATAAAAGGTAAACTACTTCGAAAGAGTAGGGCACAAAGCTTACAATCCTAACTCTCTGGAGAATAAAGAGATATGGAGGTTGAGCTGCCGTAGCCTAAAACGCAAAGGTTCCGTTAACCTGAAAAACCCATTCTTTCGGATGGGTTTTTTGTTATGCAGAAAGGAAAGGTGGTAAACAATGGTTAAAGGGGCGCTTTTCCTATTCGTAATTATTTTATTATCATTAGTAACATCTGCTGCTCCGGAAGCGCAAGCCGAAACAAAGGCTGTCACTCTTCAGGTTTTCTGCTGCATTCCTAAATATCTGGAGTTTCCTCCGCCAATAGAAGAAAAAGTCCTGTCTAAAGCAGAAAATGACACGCAAATCAACGAACAGACCAGTGAGAATTTCTCTGAAGAAATTCACAGCCGGCATACAAGATATCAAGGGAATCAAAAGGAAGTGATCCATACAATAATAGAACGTTGAACAGAGAGTAACCAGTAACCAGAGTACAGTAACCAGATATAGAGAGAAGTTGTCCTTTTGGATCAAGATATTTGACTGACAGGTTATTTTACCCTTTGCAAAGGCACATTATAGATATAACTAATGCCTTCGTAAAGGGTAATTTCTTTAGTCAGCGGCACACACGGTAAATATTCCAGCGCGAGAGAACTTAAATCCAAGGTTACTTTATGCTTCCCTACGGACAGTTTACGAAAATAATATTGTCCTTTGTTGTCCGTACTGGCCGCGCTGCCATTTTCCAGTAAAAGCCGGACTTTCCCTACACCGATATCGTTAACGCCGAATTTCCCATCGGCATCGACATCCTCAAAAACTACGCCCTGTATTTCAGAACGGCTGACAATGCCAAAATCCACACGCGCTATATCATGATGGGTTATTTCAACCTCCTGGACATCCGGACTGCTGAGGACAAAACCTTCCGGTAAAGAGGCGCTATCAATAGCCACTCTGGCCTTTTTCCCGTTAACGTGAGTAAAACTGTAATAACCGTTTCTATCCGTCAATTTCTGTTCATCCGCGATAGAAACCTGAACGTTCTCTATCCCCGGCTCGTCACTCTGTTTCCGGCCATCATCATTATAGTCATTATATACTACGCCGGTAACCGAGCCGGTAGGATTCCAGCTAAACCCGGTATCCCAAAACAGCCGGCCTCCAGCGCGCACTTCTATTTCCGAGCGGCTCTCCGCGGCCGCGGAATCCGCCCAGATATCTTTGAAGCGGGATGAAAGGAACAACTCAAAATCATCCCGGGGACGATAGGTAAGCTCTCCAAAATATTCTATGCTGTCTTCTCCGGACAGAAAACTATGCACGGAAGCAGCGGCGTCTTCATTTCTGTAATTAATACGCAGTTTGGTATAAACAGGAAGAGAAAAAAGCCTTTGTGAATATTCTATCCCCGCCTGAATAACCACGGGATTACTCTTCTCACCGGCATATTCTTCGGTCAGCCAGCTGAGTTCACGGGAAACATAACAGTAGAGATTGCTCAGGACACGCAGGCTTAAACCCGCGGCCAAACTATCACTGTTATAATCCATAGTGGGAGAGTGCGGATTCTCGCTGTCTCTGTATCTATAATCAACATAAAGGCCAAGGTCTCTAAGTTCGGCAAATCTTTTCGTGACGCCTATTCCGGAACTATGGGCCAGACGAGGAGAAAGTTTGCCCTGTTCATCTATATATTGATATTCCAATCTTAACGCGGTCGTGGGATCTAAAGATATATATGAAGAAGTATTAAAGTTGTAATTCAATCTATCCGGCTCATCCAGGTTAGGAAAAAGCCTGTCCTGATATACATCTCCGTCACAATAAATATTGAGCCAATTAAACGGCACATAGTTGACCTCAATACTTCCGCCTAGTTCCCCCGAATGCGCGGGCCTTCCGGTAATAGTCAAAAAGTTTTCATCCAGATTGCGGAACTGAGTATTGATTTTCAGTGTGGGCATAGTTATTTCCGAGCCCAGAAGCAGCCCCAGATACTCGGAATCATACCCTAATTCCCCGGCCAGACTAATACCTTCCCGCAATTGCCAGTCTATCCCTAAATCTATTACATTATCTTTGAGATATTCATCCCTGTCATCGCCATAACCATAAACAGAAGCTAATTTGCAGCGCAAACTATCGGAAGGGAGGAACTCAAACTGTCCGCCAAGAATAAAAGAATCTTTGACATCTTCCAACCCCGGGGACAGATTACCGAATTTACCGCCGCCCTCACTGCCCCAGAAAGTAGTATATTTCCACCGGTCATTCACTAACTCCTGGTCAAAGGTCACGCCTCTTAACGTCTCATCCGGCAGGGAAAGCGCGGATAACCCAATATTATAGTCGCCCCCCCTGATATTGAAATCCTTCAGCCGGCCTACCGACGCATCACTCAACCCTATAGTAAACTGAGTAAGATCGGTAGTTTCTTTCAGCCTGTTCACCAAAGCCGCGCTGTCAAAATCGCCATAAGGAGTTTCGCCGGTAACCTCTGCCCAATGATCCATGGAGAGCGATTGTCTTTCCGTGGAACGCAGGCTTTCGCCCTGGTGAAAAGAACTGCGATTAAAGGAATATCTTACTTTGAAGGGTTCCGCCTGGACGATCTTTTCGCGTTGTTCTTTTATCAGTTCCTGAATATAAAGCGAAGGAATAACTTTAATATTTAACGTCCAGCGGCCATTCTGATCCCAGACGTGCACGTAACTTTGCCCAATCTTTTGCGCGAATATCGTTAGATGGTCTAAATCTTTTTTTTCTATGCTGACGGATTCCGGGGAGGTAGCCAGCCAGCGGACAATTTCCCGGCCTTGAACGACAAACGACTGGTTCATTTCCAGTTCGATGACCGTCAGTTCGTTATTGAGAACCAATGTTTTCTGAACAGTCTTTCCCGCGAAAGGCTTTTTTGGGGAAACCGGAGCGGCAATTTCTTGAGGAAAAATAACCGGCGTTTCTACTGCCTCTTCATCATTTCCATCGCCAGTTTCAACAACGCCGCTTTGTTTGTGAGCAAATTTTTCTAATGTGCGGCGAATCACTGTTTCTCTATCTTCTTCCCCCGGAGGCAGATGTTCCCCTGAGTTAAGATACTCTTCTCCCCCTGATTCGGCCGGCTCGGAATCCCCGCTGGTTAATTGACCGTTAATAATTTTTATATATTTCCGGGCAATCTCGGCGCTTTCCCCCTGATCGTCTATAAGCAAAACTTTATTAAATTCCTGCAAGGCATCCGCATAGTTGCCGTATTGATAATACTCAACCGCCTGCTCACATAAAAAGTCCGCCACGCTAAGATACGCAAAGACAGACTTAGACGCGAAAATTATTAACAGCGCCGGAATAGTGAATAAAATAAAAGGATGTGTTCTTTTTCTCATTTTTAAAGGTGTTTATTCCCGAAGAGAGCATGAAATCTTTCCGGAAGCGGCGATTTTTAACTCGGCTTCAACAACCTTGGGCAAGTCACCTAAATCAATTGTGATCACCAAATCGTATTCTCCCGGCAGGAGTTTAGAAACATTACCGGGAGAAATGCTTGAAGAAAGAGTAATTTCGTCCCCGGGCAGAGTATAGGCCTTTTCAAACTTTCCCCGGGCAACAATTACTCCTTTGTTGTCCATAATATAAAAAGTGCCCTCCGGATAAATATCTGTGTTCCCGTTGTTGACAAAATCCAATTGGATATCCACGGCCTGCCCATTCTCCGTAATCTGGAGATTATCCAGTTTGGCCTCTTTTTTAATAGTCCCCCGCGGTTCAACATAGAATAAAACTCCCAGCCGGCCCCGGACAGACACCCCCACTCCTTCCTCATCAACAGCATTTCCTAAAGCGGTTTCAAAAAACATTACGGCAAAATGCGCGCCCGCGGCATCTTGAGGACAATGGACTGTATATTTTATTTCTTCCTTACCAAAAGGGGCAATGGTAAACTGCGCGGGAGCAAAACTTATCCATCTGGCACAGGAAAGTTCGGTCGTGCCGGGCGGATAAAATGTCTTTGACCCATCAAGGGCGGAGCTAAATGTCCAATCTTCCACATATACCTCGACGTTGGCAGCCTTATCCGAAGGATTAAACAGCGCCGCCCTGCCGCTTTTTGCATCACCCGGAAGCACAGCCACTCTTACTTTGGCCTGTTCAACGCGCAAAGACGCCGCCTCCGCAGAAGACAAAAAAAGTCCGCCCGCTAAGATGAACAAACAACATATTACTCTACATTTAGACAAAATTGTCCCCACTGACCTTTCTCCCCCTTTTTAAATTAGTGCAAGTACTCCGTGTTTTTAACTGGTGTTATTCTCCCGGTATAAAGCAACGTGGTTGGGATATTCTTTGATTTTTAACTGATAGGAATGTATCCAGCCATAGCCGAAGATGAATTCGTTATCGCCGCTGTTGTAGTCGTAGGCCCGGCTGCCTGCTCTTGTACTCACTACCAGCGCTGCGCTGTCCCAGGTTTGGCTGAATTCTTCCCAGGACAACTGCGGATTAGTATAATTCAGGTCGGATATATATACCCGCACTCCATTTTCATTTACTTCGCTGACCAAGTCAAAATGGTGGTTTAAGCATAATAATAAAATACCGATTAGGGCTGCTTTGCGCACGCGCATCTTATTCCACCACTGTCCCGTCCTGCGGTGAACTGATGGTTATCGCCGGCGCGTTATATCTAAAATAATGCTGTCCGAATATACCGCGGACCAGTTTTCCGCTACATACTTAGTCGTATGTCTCTTACTAATATAATCCGAACGCGAAACTATTGTTAACCCGAATTTTCTGCCGCAGTATTATTGCGCTACTATACTCACAGTCACACTGCCATAATAATTCCCTTGGGGCTGGCTGGAAGTAACCGGTGTGAAACCAGAGATAGTAGTACCGGCAGGAGCACTTTGAGGAATAGCATAATAAAACCGGAGAATTCGACCTTGTCCGGCATTTCCGGCATAAAGGATATTAGCGTTCTTGACCAACGACGGTGAAGCCATTATATCATTGCCTTTAGAACCTTGCGCGTACTTCCCATCCCACATATCCGCTGCCTGATAATCCGGAGTAACAATAAAACTGTTATTCAGATGGTTTCCTCCACTGCTTAAACTCGAATATCCCTGCTGAATATTGTAAGGGGAATTGGCCGTTGTATAAAGAATTAAGGCATACCACTTTGGGCTGTAATAATTGTTTCCTGTTGCGGATTTTTCTAAAGCGCCAAAGTTCAAAGAACTCGCCGGCTGCGCCGACCAGGAAAAGCTCTGTTGCCCGCTTTCGTCATAAAGCTCCCAGGAAAAGGAAAGATTTCCGCCCACACTGGCAGTAACTGCAAGGGGACCGGTAGTCACCACTCCTGTTCCACCGGCATAAGCCAAACCCGCTGCCCAAACTGCTATTAAGCCTACGGTTAAGCATCCGACTACTTTATTCATTCTACGATACCTCCTCTAAAAAGTTCTCATACCCATTTCAAAAAACACATTGCACCCCATCTATAATTAACCCGCTTATAGAATCCATCCCCCAACCTTTCGTCAGTAAAGATGCCGCTCTTTCGAACAAGGCCTGCCTTTCTTCTCCCTGCAGGAAAAAATGGCCGTCTTTCTCAACGATCGGTTTTGGAATAGATTCTACAGCGCTGACATCGAATAGACTACCTGCGCGGAATAGTCCCCGCTTTTAATCTGTGTATGTTTATCCACACTCAGCTGATAAATTACTTTGAATGTTTGCGCCTCCCCCTGCGCGTCAGAAATGAAGAGGACCATTTCCCCGTCTTTCACCGGCGCATTCTGAGGATACTTCATTGTCCCTTTTACTGTTTTTCCTGGTAAAGCTGTTGTCTTTAAAGTAAAAGCCTCCGGAGAAATAGTTTCTCCCTGCTGATTAGTCAGCAGCCCGGAAAATTTTTGCGATACCTGATAGGGCTTACCCAGGTTCGTTTCTATCTCTATGGTTATTTCCCGTTCCTGAATCTGTCCCGGCACTATATCCGCGAAACTAATCCCCCCGCTTTCCGGGGTAGCGCTCAGCTTAAATACCGCGGCCACATTCACTTCCAGGTTCAGGCTGGCAATCAATGCCGATTGGGCAGCTCCTTCGATGTAATAACGGATTTCTCCGCCTATTCTGCCCGCGGTCGTCCCTTCCTGGAGTCCATAAGTCAGGACAATTTTATCGTCTGCCGCGGCAGGATTGGAAGTATAAATCAATGCGCGGCCGGCAGTAAGCGGCGATTTGCCGGTTTCTGCCAACACCCCATTTTTCGCGCCCCTGCTGGAAAAATACACGTTTTCCAGCA